>JAHEBB010000062.1 GCA_024642575.1 Trueperaceae bacterium
TGCCATCTTTCTTACATTCCTTACTGCTGGGCTAAAACCACAGCATAAAACATTTCCGAGCCTTAGCCCGAGTTACGAAAAAGCACAATCACTTTTACGGAACACCATAGTGTACAGCATTGGTCAGCAAATTACTAGCTTTTAAGCAAGGCTTTTAACTCAAAAAGTCTTGCCTTAAAGGGCTAAAGCAGTCAAGTAAGGTTGTCTTACTATAAATGATGACACCATGCATGGTTTCTGAGGGAACATAGTAGCTATCCCCCTTTTTAAGCCTTACAGGGTCTTTGCCTTCCATAAGGAAATCTAACTCGCCTTCAACCACATAACCAATTTGCTCATGAGGATGTTTGTGCATCGGTGCTTTAACCCCGGCTTCAAAGCGAAACTCAACCGCCATGAGGCTACCTCCAAACGCTAAAACACGGCGCTCAGCACCTTCGGGGGTAATGGCAGGTTCTAAATCTTGAATGTATGAAATCAGTGGCATAACTCTCCTTAAAGTGAAATGATTTGCCCCGTTTGTGCAGACTTATAGGCAGCTAAGATAAGCGCTAAGCTGTGGCTTGCGGTTAAAGCATTAATCATAGGCTCTCTCTCCTGCCTAATCGCTCTTATAAAATCTTGAATGATGAGCGCATGATTTTGTGTAGATGCGGCTTTGGGGTCACTTGCACCCCCATCTTTTTGCACGGTAGCTTCAGGTTTTTTAGCCTTGACATCCCAGCGGACAAGGCTCTCCCCTTCAATCCGAAAAGAACCCTCAGTTGCACAAAGTTCTAAACTATGCGCTGCCCCAGGCGCTCCTGCCGTTGTACCCGAAATACTGCCTAGGGCACCCTTTTCAAAAACGATACTCACAGCCGCTGTATCTTCAACTTGAATGTCTCTGGCAAGCGTTCCCGTAAAGGCAGCGACTTGTTTGGCTTGTCCTAACCACCAGACTGCCAGATCAACAATATGAATGCCCTGATTCATCAGGATGCCGCCCCCATCAAGCTCGAGCGTGCCACGCCAGGGAGCACTTTCATAGTAAGCCTGATTGCGAAAGTAAGGCAGAGTAATGCTTAGAAGGACAGGTTGACCCATAATCCCAGAATCAATCACAGCTTTAATAGCCTTGAAAAAGGGGTCAGCGCGACGTTGCAGGGTTACACCTAAGCGTAGATTCTTTGACTTAGCGAGATCATAAAGTTCCTTAGATTCAGCAACATTTAAGGTAATGGGTTTTTCTATAAGAACATGCTTGCCCGCCACTAACGCACTTTTTGCCTGAGCAAAGTGCTGCCCACTAGGCGTAGCAATGCAAACAGCGTCCAGCCCATCTTGGGCTAAAAACATCTCGGTATCATCAAAGCAGGGTACGCCCCAGGCACGCTCGATACTTGCCGTATCGCTCCCCGGACTACGCAAAGCTGCCCGCAAAACAGCGTCCTTTTGTTCTTTGATAATATCGGCGTACCAAGTTCCGGCAGTTCCTACCCCAATAACCGCAAAACCTAAAGGTTTGTTTTTATCCTGGTTCATCCTATATCCTATACCATGGTTTTAGGCAAGTTTACCTGATTAGGAGTTGTTATGTCATATCCTTGGACGCTCGACCCAGATCGCTGTTTCTCCCCTCTACTTAGCCAAAGCAGCCTTGCCAGATCGCTTTATGAAGAGGTAAAAGATCTTCCTCTGATTTGCCCACACGGGCATGTGCCGCCAAGTTTGCTCTCCAATCCAAATGCCAGTTTAGGCAGCCCAGCTGAGCTTTTTGTTATACCTGATCACTACATTTTTCGCATGCTTTACAGTCAGGGGATTAAGCTCGAGTCTCTAGGTGTTCCCAGTCAAGACGGCACAAACGTAGAAACCAATGGGCGCAAAATCTGGCAACTCTTTGCCGAGAATTTTTATCTCTTCCGCGCCACTCCAACCGGCTTATGGATTAAAGACGAACTCATTAATGTCTTTGGCATTTCTGAAAAATTAACGGGGGAATCTGCACAGCGCATTTATGACCAGTTAGAGAGCAAACTTGCGCAGCCCGAATACAGCCCAAGAGCCTTATTTAAACGGTTTAACATAGAAGTTTTAAGCACTACCGATGCCGCTCACGACACGCTCTCAGAACACGCCTCCATGCGTAAAGAAGGCATGACCAGCGTTCGCCCGACCTTTAGACCTGATGCAGTAGTCAATCTGGACGCACCCAAGTGGCGAAAAAACATCGACACCTTAGCTGACGTTTCACGCCTAGAAATAAGGGATTATAAGAGCTTTATAGGAGCGCTCGAGCAACGCCGTAGCTTTTTTAAAGAGCTTGGCGCAACCGCAACCGATCACGCAGCTCTAGCAGCCGATACGCAAACTCTTAGTAATACTGAAGCTGAGAGCATGTTTAGCAGGGCATTGGCAGGTAATGCAAATGCTTCTGACGCTCCTCGTTTCACCGCTCACATGCTCTCAGAAATGGCACGCATGAGCACTGAAGACGGTCTAGTCATGCAGCTTCATGTTGGTAGTCGCCGCAATCACAACGCCAAAGTCTTTAAAACCTTTGGGCTCGATAAGGGTGCAGACATTCCTGTTGCTACTGAGTGGACAAGAGCGCTCGAGCCTCTGCTTAACCATTATGGCAATGATGATCGCTTTAAACTCATCCTCTTTACCCTAGATGAAACCACCTATAGCCGCGAACTTGCCCCGCTTGCTGGGCACTACCCTGCCTTAAGACTCGGCCCGCCCTGGTGGTTTTTTGACTCAGTGAAAGGCATGGAGCGCTATTTTGATGCTGTGGTTGAAACCGCAGGCATTTATAATCTGGCTGGTTTTAATGACGACACCAGAGCCTTTGCCTCGATTCCGTCACGGCATGATGTCTGGCGCAGAGTAAGTTGTAACTGGCTGGCAGCTGAGACCTTAAAAGGCTTTATTGATGAAGAAGACGCTTCTGAAATGGCTTATGATTTAGCTTATGGTTTGGCAAAGAAAGCTTATAACCTTTAGCCTAATTTATAATGAAACTTGAAATTACTGCGGACGTTGCGCAAATCCTGGGTTTTTATGTCTACGCCTACATAGATCCGCGAGATGAATCGATTTTCTATATTGGCAAAGGCGTTGGTGCACGTGCAACTGCTCACCTTGACGATCCAAGTGATAGTGAGAAAGTCGCTTACATTCAAAACCTTAAATGTGCAGATCTTGAACCCAAAATCGATATTATTGCTTATAGTTTACGCGATGATTTAGAGGCAAGCCGAGTTGAAGCTGCTCTTATAGAGCTTCTTGGACTAAAGAAGTTAACAAATTCTGTTAAAGGACGTTTCAGCAGTCAGTATCCTAGACGCTCTCTTAAAGACCTCATTATGGAGTACAAACCTGAGCAAGCGGAAATTGTTGACCCTGCGCTGCTTATTCGCATCAACAGGCAGTTTGACTATGGGATTTCTCAGCTCGAGCTATACGAACGCACTCGGGGTGTTTGGGTCATTGGTCAACGTCGCAACGCTGCACTCTATGCAATGGCAGTTTATGCTGGAGTTATTCGAGAGGTCTACAAAATTAATTCCTGGCATCGGGCTGGCTCAACACCTTATCAGACACGAAATCAAAAGGAGCTTGCCATACATAAGCATAAGCGTTGGGAGTTTGTCGGACAGATAGCATCAGAAGATATTCGGAACCGATATTTAGGACGCAGCGTCAGCCATTTATTTAAATCGGGGCAGCAAAATCCTATCGTAGGGTGTCAGCTCAGCTAGTATAAATAGGCTTGGATTTAAGATTCGGGAAACTAAGAAAATACTAAGACTCATTAAAGTTTATAAGGTTTCTATTAAACTGGCCCCAGATGGCAAAAGATAAAGCCTTTTACGATCAAGATGACGTCCTGGCAACTTACCTTGCCCATCGGCAAAGACCAGATAACCCTAATGACGCGCTCGAGCGCCCCGTTTTTCTTGAGCTGGCAGGCAATTTACAAAATATTGACATCATTGATCTGGGCTGTGGTGACGCAGTGTTTGGCAAAGAAGCCTTGGAAAAAGGCGCAAGCTCTTATCTGGGTATTGAAGTTTCGGAGGCAATGATAGGTCTAGCTACCAACAATCTGAAGCATACTGTTGGGAAGGTCAGGCAGGAATCCATTGAAAATTGGCGAGCACAGGCAGAACAAGCTGATCTGGTCGCATCTCGGCTGGCGCTAAATTATATTGAGCATTTGGAGTCTGTTTTTAAAGAAGCATATAAAGCTCTACGCCCAGGCGGAAGGTTGATTGTATCGCTCGAGCATCCTGTCATTACTTCAAATTTTGCCAGTTTAGAAAGGGGCAAACGCTCGAGCTGGCTGGTTGATGATTACTTTAAATCTGGCGCACGCAAGCACACTTGGTTAGGTCAAGAAATCACCAAGTATCACCGTAGTTTAGAGGATTATCTCGAACTCCTTAAGGCAACAGGGTTCAGGCTCGAGCAAATCCGTGAATCAAAACCAAGGCGTGAGCATTTTCAAAGTGAGGCAGAGTTTGAGCGGCGTTTAAGGATTCCCCTGTTTTTATTTCTTGCGGCATCTAAAGCAAGTTAATGACCTTTATTGATAAGCTAACGCTATGAACCTTAGTCTAACCTCGGCACGTCTAGAAGATGCTGAAGATTTGGTGGCTTTACGCATTGCAGCCATGCGTGAGAGCTTAGAGCGCATCGGGCGTTTTGACCCTGTGCGTGCCAGAGAACGTTTTTTATCAGGCTTTGCTCCCGAACACACAAGACATATTGAGCTTGATGGGCTAAGGGCAGGTTTTGTCGTTTTAAAGCCCACCGCAGATGGACTTTTGCTTGATCATCTTTACATTCACCCTGATTTTCAAAGCAGTGGACTAGGCTCTAAAGTGCTCGAGCAAATATTTGCTGACGCCGATGAAAAAGGTCTTGTTATAAAGGTAGGTGCACTCAAAGAGAGTGAATCCAACCGTTTTTACCAGCGGCATGGCTTTGAACTTGTAGAGGAAACCGACTGGGACAACTATTATCTGCGCCCAGCAAACCAGCTTTAAACAAAACCCTCTTATTTGGCTGGATAGCCTGTAATATCACGAATATCCTGATAAAGCCCTTTAAGGCGCTGGTACATGCGTTTGTAAACACGCTGGTAAAGCTCATTGTAAATGTCATGGGTTTGAGGATTGGGTTCAAAGCTCTCACCTTTATGGGTCATGGCTTGAATCGCGGTCTCAAAATCTTGGTGTAACCCTAAGCCTACTGCTGCGCAAATAGCTGCACCTAAGCCAGAAGCCTCATAAATATGGGGCTTAGTACTAGGCAAGCCAAAAAGATCAGCTGTGATTTGCATGGCGGCATTACTTTGTGACCCGCCACCCGCCACCCGCAGTTCTGTGATTTTGACCCCAGTCCGTTTTTGCATCGCTTCGGCCCCTTCACGAAGGGCATAAGCTAAACCTTCGAGAATCGCCCTGTAAAGATGTGCCCTGGTATGCACATCACCAAATCCAATGACCGCACCTTTGGCTTCAGGGCCAGGCTTCTTTAGACCAGGTGACCAGTAAGGTTGAAGCATGAGCCCCATTGACCCAGCGGGAACTTGATTGACCAGCTCATCGAAAAGGTCTTCTGGGCTAATATCTAGTTCCGCAGCACGTTGCACTTCACGAAAACCAAATTCACGTTTAAACCAGTTCACCATCCAGTAACCCCTATAAACCTGAACCTCGAGACTGTAGCGTCCTGGAATTGCTGATGGATAAGGCGGTATAAAAGGGATGACCTCAAGGTAGCGCTTGCTGGTGGTATTGATAGTGGCAGTAGTGCCGTAACTCAGGCAGGCAATATGAGGCTCCTGCACGCCCGAACCAATCACTTCACAGGCTTTATCAGCAGCAGCAGCAATAATGGGTAAACCCTTGGGCAAACCTGTAAGTTTGGCGGCTTCTGCACTCAGTTCACCAAGTTGCTCGGCAGGTTTATAGAGTATGGGTAAATGCTCAGGGCTTACCTCCTTTAAGACCTGCCACTTCCAGTCCCAGCTTTTTGCCCACTGCTGAGCTTTGTAATCAAAGGGGATGTAGGCAACTTGCGAACCTACCGAATCAGCAAATTCAGCACAAAGTTTATAGTTGAGATAGCCTGATAAGAGCAGGTACTTATGGGTTTTTTGCCAGAGTTCTGGCTGGTAGTTAGCAATCCAGTTTGCCTCAGCCTCAGCTTGAAAGTAGCGAATCGTCTCACGCATGCCAATAACGCGAAACGCCATGCCCCAAAGTCCCCCAATGGGCTTTAAACCTTCGGTACGGCGCTGATCAAGCCAGACTATGGCATCGCGTAAAGGCTTGCCTGACTTATCAACGTTGACAACCGTACCCCGCTGTGTTGTTAAGGTTAGACCAGCGATGCCATCAGGCTTAACCTTGCCTTTTTGCCAGAGCTGTTGGCAGGCATCGCAAAGCGTCTGCCAATATAAATCAGGGTCTTGCTCGGCCCAACCTGGTTGACTTGAAACATAAGGCTCAATCATAATCTGGGCTTTATCTACAATTTTCCCCTCAAGATCAAAAACGAGGGCCCGCAGACTTTGCGTACCGACATCAATGGCAAGTAAGAATTCTTTTGGCAAACTGCTCTAGTCTAATACTGATAGGCTACTAAAGTTAAGAAATACTTCCGAGTTTGCCCTATATGTAAGCGACTAAAAGTCAAAAGGAACGCTTAGGCAACGCAACCTTGCGTACTTTATAGAGGGAGGTAAAGATGTCAAAAATCGTTTCTAAATGCTTTGGGCTTTTTTTAGGTTTAATGCTTACAGGTTGCGGTCTGGCGCAAACCTCGCGTCAGATTATTATCAATGGAGAACTCCTAGCTGATGCTGATTTGTTAGCGCTCGAGTCTTACTATCAGGTCGTGATACCTGAGGGTCGTTACTGGTATGACCCTATCTCAGGTTTGGTCGGACCTGAACATGGGCCATCGGCGGGTCAAATCATGCCAGGGCTGGCACTTGGAACTTTAAGCTCGAGCGCTTCAGGCAGCGGAACAGGCACCTTTATCAATGGTCGGGAGCTTCACTGGCAAGAAGTGCAGGACTTGCAAAGACTTCTGGGCATTGTCTATCCGGGTTATTTTTGGATGGACGCCAAAGGCAATGTTGGCGCTATCGGCGGAACGTATCTTTTTAATCTTTTTGACCTTATCTATCAGGCCAATGCTGGCCCTACCTATAATCGCTCAATCTTTGGCCATGAGTTAACAGGTAGTGTTATGGGTGACGATCAAACGGTAGGGTTTATTGATGGGAGTCTTGGCATTACCTGTGGACCCGATGGTGGCTGTACTGGCTGGTAGCCTTAAGTCAGATTTAAAATAACCCTCTGCAATACCAGAGGGTTATTTTTTGCTTGCTAGGCTCGAGCCCAAATAGCTATAACAAGACTCTCACTTAAACTCTATTATGTGAAAGCTTTAAATCACAAACCTTTGGAGTAGGAAAAGGGCTGGCAGAGTAAGCACCTAATACTTGCGAATATAGGCTAAACATTTAGAAGGTCTAGAGTAGCTTCGTTTTTGGGCCAAGCTTTTACTTGGGTTTTGTAGCATATATACCCTCTTCTAAAATTGGTTTTGGGTCTAGGCCGACTTCAGCTTCCTGAGCTAGTTCCAGATAACAAAGGAGCGCTTTTGCCCCTTTAAGCAGCTGTTTTTTTCCTGTTTTCAAATGTTTAATCTCTGCCCGAATACCTTCAGGCCGATGCCAGAGACGAATTACTAGGGTAACTGTTTTTTCATGCATAGTAGCTCCATGCCTTAGAGTAAAAAATGGGGCGTTGCCCAGGTGTTACCGGGCTTTTGATAAAAAAATAGGCGACCATCTCAGTCGCCTTGATGATTCAAGTAAACGAAAGCTAAGGGCAGAGCTTTTCAACTGCTCCATTATTGCTGGCAGATTTACGTAAGGGATAATCGTAATCCGTTTGACCCGCATGCGCCAGTTTAGATAGACCATTGCCACTGGCACAGCGTTGGCTCGAGGCTAAGTCAAGGGCGCTAAAGACAGAAACGGTCGGGGCTGAAAAAGAGGTGCCCGCGTAGTAAACCTCTGAGCCTGGTGCCAGATGAAACCAGGCTGCCAACTCTAAAATTTCACCGCTATTAAAATAGCGCTTATTTAGCTGGGCTGGGTTATCAGCGCTCGAGCCGCTAACACCAATTACTTCTGACCACGCGGCTGGGTACATGGAGTAAGGCAAACCATAATTACCTGAAGATGCCACATAAACATGGTTGTTGGCACCCTGTACAGGGTCTTGGAGCAAGCCTAGCAAGGGATCACCAGGCTGATCACTCAGCTGAATAATCAGCTTTACAAAATCAGCATAACTTAAGTTTAAGTGGGAATTTTTGAGCCAAAGTTTTTGCATATAGCTTTCAAAACTTGGCAAACCAGATGCCTCAAAATCATCCTGAATCTCACAAGGCATAAAGGCAAAACTCATATTGATAGCTACCGGACCATCGATAATAATCTTACCGACCTTCGTTTGAAACCCGGTATGCAGGTTCTGCAAACCTCTTTGGGTCAGATCGCGTATCGTCCTCGAATCACTCAGTCCCGTATCGACTGCAATGATTAGCAAATATACTCTTGTTTGAAGATTTTGCCAGACACTTATGCCATCTTGATCAGGAGACTGAAGCTGCTTATAAAGCCCCGTATGCTCAATGAGCTGATTCATATGATGCATAACCAGAGCACCGTGCGAGTAGCGACCTGAAGCCTTCAAGTTTGCAAACATTCTGGCATCTAGTTTTGTAAGTAGAGCAACCGATTTATCCAGCACAAAGCTGCCGTGATTAAAATCATCTACAACCAAAATGGCACTGCTTGCCACGGGGTTTTGGCTAAAGAACAAATTGCTGAGGTCAGAACCAATCACGCTTGTTGAGGCAGATGGGTTAACCCTGCCCACCAGTAAGCCACCTTCAGAACCGTTGATACGCATGGCTGAACCATTAATACGCATAGCCTGCCCTGGCAAATTTTCTTCATTGACCATGCAATTGTTCGTTTCAATTAGCGATTTTCCAGCTTTTAAAAGTTTAAGATTGATGCTGCTACTAAGAAAAACAGGTGATTCTTGTGGCCCGCAGCCAAAAAGAAACACGATCATTAGACTTATTAGCCCATAGACTCTGCGGTTCATGGTTTAACCTCCATAAAGTGTCTGTGCTTTGCTTTTAAGCAAAGTTTAAAAACCAAAGCGTTCCTCCAGCGTTCCCTGAGTTTTATCTAACCAAAAGGCTCGAGCTCAACTCTTTGACAGTAGTTCGCCTCAAGAAGCAATGTTTTGATGCGCGTCACATCTTTTTGAGCATGGTTTTCATGAAAATAGGTCAGGGCCAAAAGCAGTTTTTCTTTGGCTTCTTGTCTTTGCCCCTGAAGATGATGCATCTCACCAAGTTCGGTCAGCGCCATTGCCATCCAAACTTGATTTTGGGCTTTCCTGGCAAGTGCTAAGGCTCTCTCTCGGCGCTCGAGCCCCTGATTCACATTACCCAGCTTAAATTCGGTTTCACCTAGATTTAAGAGCACAAAAAAGAGGCTTTGCTCAAGCTCGGCATTTAACTCTGAAGTTTTGACCAGCGCTTCTAGTGCTTCTAAAGATGCTTTTGAGTACGCATTGGCCTCTTGCCAGTCATTTTGCGCCGCAGCTATGTAGCTTTTTTGATCAAGAATGCGGCTAAGACTCGCCTCTTCTCCTAGTGCAGTGGCAAGGTGCTGCGCCTTATCAAGGTAGTCAGAGAAATCCCGTTCTCCTTGCTGAAAGCGCAAAAGTCCAATCAGACCAAGCAAGATGGCACTGCGCTGTTTATCCCCCTCACGCTCTGCTAAACGATTGGCGCGTTCATAATAATGCAAGGCAAGATCATTGTTGCCTGCAAAGTTCAGGTAATATTCACCTAATTTGCTGAGTAATTGATGCGATACTTTTAGCCAGCCACGGGTTTGGGCAATCTCAGCGCTGTCTTTAAGCAGCTCGAGCGAGCGTTTGCTGTGACCCCTCGCGGTGTAATAGCCGCTGTCAAGACTTAACTGCGACATCATCTCAACAAAGACTTCTTCTTGTTTTTGGTCACGGGCAATCTCAGCTGCGCCTAAGACATTAGGCAATTCCCTTGCGAGATGAGGCAGTTCGGTCTTATGCCGAGTCAGATACTGCGCACCCGCAGCAATGAAGCTAATGGGTCGCTGAAAACGGTTGGCTCGAGCATAACTATGAGCAAGGTCATGAATACGGTAAGTCACCAGATCGCTACCAGCTTGACTTTGCCGCTCGGCAAGTCCCCGCTGACTTAAGACAAAAAGGGCATCTTCAACTTCTTCAGCACTGCGCCGCAGGCATAGGGCAATCAGTTCTGCACTCGCAGAAGGGCTGGGTAAAGCACCAAAGGTTAGAAAACTTTCGTACTCTAGATCAGCCAGGGTTTGCAGGCTCACACTTAGCAAGAATGCGACGCTGTGCCGACCTTCTTCAGCAAAATCAGGTGGAACCTTAAGATCATGAGGGGCATTTTTAAGCTGCTCAATAAGCTTTCTGGGTTCAAGCTGACTTTCTCTGAGCGTTAAGCCCGCCATTCGCAAAGCAAAGGCATGATCACCCAGCAATTGGCAAAGGGTATCAGCCTCTTTTTCTGCCAAACTCCGACCCGCGTGTAAACTAAGAAGCTCGAGCGCGGCGACTCTATCCAAACGCCCCAAAGACAAGCGCTTAAACCTTGGGTAGCGCTGCCTTGAGGTTAGCAAAAGGGAAACTTTCTTAGGTAAGGCTTCACAGACTTTACTGAGACTGTATGCGCTCCAAACATCATCTAAAACCAGTAAAGAAATCTTATGGTTTAAGAAAAGCGTCTTGAGAAATTCGCCTTTATCTTGGGCTTTGGCAAGCGCCTGCTGCGCGCCAAAAGGCTGTGCAAGCGCATCAAAAACGGTTTCAGGATTATCAGAACCAAGCTCGAGCCAGAGCGCTTTGCCGCCCTTTTGCAAGTGCTCAGCCGTAAGTTCAGCAGCCAGAGCAGTTTTACCCATACCCCCAAAACCTTGAAGCAAAAGAACGCTTTGCATTTCTAAAATTTTTTTTGCTTCGTTTAAAACAGTTTCTCTGCCCACTAGTCTTTCAGGTCGATCTGGAACTGAACTGGCCTGTGTCAGTAACAGAGCTGGCTTACCCTGAGCGCTGCCTCCCTGCTCAAGTTCAGTTAAAAATGCGACTGTTTCGGCAAGGGGTTCAACTCCCAGCTCTCGTTTTAAGGTTAGTCTGAGCAGTTCAAATTGCTCAAAGGCTGCCTCGGTATTACCGCGCTTATGCTCGAGCCGCATAATACTTAAGTGACTGGCTTCACTCAGCGGATCATCTTGTAAAGAACTACGCATAAGCTTTAAGGCTGCCTCAAACTCGCCCTTGGCTTCAAGTTCGGCAGCATACTGCGTTTTGGCTTCCAGATGGAGCTGATTTAAGCGCATACGCTCGAGCTCTAACCATTCGGCAAAGGCAGTTGAACCTTTGACTTCTAAACCTTCTAACAGAACACCCCGATAACTGCGCAGAGCTTTTTGCCAATTGGCTTTAGCACAGGCTTCTTGAAATTGAATCACATCCGCATCTATCTGCCAGCGCAAGCCTGCGACACTTTCTTCTAAGGTCACCCAGCCAAATGACCTGATTTTAAAGAGGATTTTGCGCAGATTTCTGCGGGCCGAGCTGCTTGGCATATCCGACCAGAAAAGATCAGCCAAATGCTCACGACTTACCCAGTCTTGCTTGACTGCCAGATAGGCCAGCAAAAAATAGGGCTTATCGGGTGCCAGTTGCTGCCAACCTGAAAGCGTTTTAACCTCAGCCCCTCCGAGCAAATGTAAATCAAGCTGCAGTTCAAACATCCTCTGTGTCATACCTAGTTCCAAAGCTGTCTCACGCATCTAGGCCCTCTTGGGCAGCAGGAGGGCTCAACTCAAAAAAGGCCACAAGCTCAGAAGCAGATTTAAAGTAAAGCGTTTCGCCGCCTTGCAAAAGTTTCACTTCCACTCGAAACTCATCAGGGCGAGACCATAAACGCACAATAAAGGTAATAGGCCGCTCATCCACGGGTTCAGACTAGCTACTAAAGCGTTCCTGAAACGTTCCTGACAAATCAGCTCATAAGATAGTTTGCTCGCTAGGCTGTCTCGGGTAGTAAACCCAGATCTTCAAGTTCTTTACGCATATCATGCCTAATATGCTGAGGACGGATCTCTTTAATCCAGGATTTGAGCTTAGTTTGCAGAGTTTTTGAACCATACTTAAAGGTATTAATCAGGGTACGGAGGCGCGGCGAACTGTCCTCGCTGACTTCAACCAGATCAATAGCCTCTTCTAAAGCCTTATCGATCTTGTCAGTTTGCCCCGTTAAAAAGTAAAGTTCCGCCAAACGTGTATAGGCATAAATGCGTTCTTGCATTTGTGCTCCTGACGCTGCCAAATCTAGAGACAGCTCGAGCGCTTTATCATAAAGACCCAAATCAGTGTAAAAAACTGCAAGGTTACCTCTAACTGTGTCATGACCGTGAAATTTTCCTACCGCTAAGGCTTCTTCAGACAAAGCAGCGGCTTTTGCAATATCTCCTAAAAAAGCATAAGACACCGCCAAATTTGAGGCAGAGGCAAAAACCTGGCTATTTAGCTGATACCTTTTGGCAAGCGCCCTTGCCTCATAGTGATAATGCAGGCTTTCTTCGACCTGCCCCAAACTGCTTGCGGCAATCCCCATATCGCTTAAGGCTCGAGCCAGCATCACAGGTTGATGCTGCTGCCTGGCAGCTTCTAAGAGCTCTGCCGCATAACCATGCATGGCTTGAAAATCGCTTTGCGCATGAGCAATGTGCATTTTGAGCAAGCGAAAGTCTTGCGCTAGAGCATCATCCTTAACATAGGTTGCCAGCTTTTCTGCCTGCTTAAGTTTGGCTTGCGCTTCGGCAACTTGACCTTTGGTTAGTAAATAATCGGCCAAAATATACTGGGCTTTGGCCTCAATCCAGGGCTCAGTCGAGCTTGCCAAAAGCTGCTCTGCCAGAGCAAAAGCCTGATCATAGCGCCCTGTCTCACTGTAGAGTTTGGCAAGCCTGTAAGCAAGCTGACTATCTTCGCGAGCATAACTAAGGGCACGCTCGAGCATGGTCACAGCTTCATTGCTTAAGCCCTTATCATAAAGATAACTAGCGGCCTGCTGCCAGGCGCTTACGGCTTTGGCTAGCTCCTTAGCGTTTAGCCAATGTTCGGCGGTTCGCGTAATGTGCTCAGGGTTTTGCGCTAAAAACTGTGCTGCCCGACTATGAAGCAAGGTTTTGAGTGGCGCGGGCAAGGTGTTAAGAACATATTCAGTTAATAAATCATGACTCAGGGCATCTTCTTTTAAAAGTTCTACGCTAAGCAATTCATGCAAATTTTTGGCCAAGGCGAGCGGGCGTGTACTCAGCATAGCGGCCATAAGTTCAAGCTCGAGCCTGCCACCATTGATCGCCAGTGCCCAAACCAACTGCTCGGCACTTTCAGAAAGCTGCTTTAAGCGTTCTTCAAAAACACTCTCTTTGAGGCTTAGCTTTCCTGTTTTAACAAAATTTTTTAGCGTTTCACTCAGGTAAAGCGGGTTACCCCCCGTCAAGGCGTGAAACTCTGCTGCTGACTTATCTTTTATAGGCTTTGAGAGTTGCGCAAATAAAGCTTCAACTGCTCGCAAGCCTAAAGGCTCGAGCGTGATGCTATGCGCGATACCTTTGGCCTCAAGCACTTGCAAACTAGCCCTGTATTCATCGGGCAAACTTAAGGGGCGAAAACTGAACAAAAAATCTAAGTCAGGTAAGCTCTTGGGTAGCTGACGAAGCAGCTCAAAACTAGCCTCATCCCAGTAGTGCAGATCTTCAATGACCAGGGTTTCAAAACCAAAACCTTGAAAAAGCTCAACACAGGCTTGAAGCAAGCGCTCATCAGCAAGCTCAAAGGCGCTCTCTGAGCTTTGCAGTTCGGGCAAAAAACGGCTCAACTCTAAAAGCACCCAAGACTCGAGCGCTTCTTTAAGCTCACCTTTGACTAAGCCCTTAAGACAATGCGCCAAACTGGCATAAGGAAGGGCCTCTTCCCCTGACTTAGTCTTGAGGATGCAAACTTCAGCCTTTGATGCAAAAAATTCTTGAATAAGGCGAGATTTGCCCATGCCTGCGGGTGCGGTGAGTAAAATGATTTGGGACTTCTGATACGCAGCCTCAAGGCTTTGCCAGGCACGTTCACGCCCAACAAACGGTAAATGCAAAACATCCAGTGGAAGACCCTGAGCTTGCTTTGGTTGCATAAGTTTACGCTGCTCAATATCACGAGCCAGGTTTTGTGTTTCAGGTAAAGGCTCGAGCCCAAGAGATTCCTTTAAGACAGTCTGACAGCGGTGATAGGTTTCAAGCGCAGCAGCTCTATCCCCCAGAAAAAAATGTAAGCGCATAGCACGGCGGTAGTGCACTTCAGAAAGTGGCTCGAGCCGAATAAGCTGTTTGGCTACCCCTAAAGCTGCCTGAAAATCGGTCTCAGTTTCCAATTTACCCAGCTCAACTTGCAAAATAGCAATGCTTTCTTCTTTTAAGCGCTCCCGCCAGAGCCACAGCCACTCGGCAAAATCTACACAATCATCAAAATTGTGTCCTGCCAGAAGTTCTGCTGCTGGCGTTACTCCCCCCTGATTTCGGCGCAAAAGATCACAGCTTAACTTGTCCCCCAAATGCAAAATGTCGCTACCTTCAAGTAAATCTGACCAGGGTTTTAAGCGGCTAAGCACTTTACGCAAATTGGTACGTGCTTGACGCTCACCACTCTCAGGCCAGAGTAAGCCTGCCAGCAAGGCTCGAGGGCTTGGTCCCTCGAGCGCCAGATAAGCCAGCAAACCCGCCGTTTTACGCTCGAGCGCGACCCTCTCGTCAGGTGTTTTAAGTTCACCTGGACCCAAAAGGTGAAGCTCGAGCGCTATGGTCATAAACGTAGACTAAACAAAAATCAGACCTTCCTGCAATCCTTAGGACCTAACTCAAAGCCGCCGTGGGTAAAGCTGCCTCACGGTAAACATTAAGGAATACGTGCAGCAAAAGCGTCACTGCCCCTACCAAAGATCGAACCGACCACTACGGCTTCACCCACACTATTAACAGCAACCGAGTGTGTATAGTCATACCCTGTTGTACCGACCTGGGTGCTTGCCAGAAGCGTTCCAGAGTTGTTAAAACGATGCAAAAACATATCCTGATAGGCAATATGCGGCCCTGCCAGATTACCTGTCGTCCTGCCGGTAACAAAGAGTTCATTTTGTGGGCTTATAGCAATAGCCACAGCCTGATCATCCTGGCTCGAGCCAAATTGCTGCTGCCAGACAATAGTCCCTGAAGGGTTATAGTTGAGAACAAAAGCGTCCGTTCGCCCCTGATGGCGACCCGCAAAGGCTCCGCTGGTATACCCCACCACATAAGGCCGATCTGATGAGTCAAGGTCAATGCCCGTAGCTTTAACAGCATCTGCCGTTTGCGGGTGAGTCATACCAAAATCAAAGTCGCGCAGTAAACGTGCACTGGCATTGTAGGAGCGAATATAAGAGCGGTACTGATAGCCCCCTTGATCAGCTATATTTGTCCTTTTCCAGCCCACTGCATAAGCAGTATTTTCAGCATTTACTGCGACATCTTCTATGGCGTCAGCAGCAAACTTATCTTCACCTCTAAGACTACCTGAGAGGCTATAACTGCGCACAAAATTTTTGCCACCATCACGGCCTACCATAAACACAAGATTGCTATTGGTAGCAACTTCAGTACCCCAAGAACCAGGAATAGCACCAAACTGATCAGTCCAAAGCTCGACCCCCGAAGCGCTGTAAGCCCTGATAAAGGCGCGGATGCCTGAACTGCCCTGTGTACTAAATTCGAGAGGAATAAACTCTTCATAGCCCATACGACCTACCACAAAAATCCTGCCGCTCTCATCAACAGCAACGCCGTTAGCCTCATCTGAGTAAGCGGTACCAAATTGTTTGGCCCACAGGGTTTTACCTCGAGCATCAAACTTGCACAAAAAAGCGTCCCTTGAGCCTAAATTGCGCGATATCATGTGCCCTTCAGTCATGCCCACAATGTAGATTTGATCGTGGTTGTCAATAAAAACATCATTGGCACTGTCAGCCTGAGGGCTACCAAAACTGCGCATTGGACCCGCAAAGTTAGGAATATACTTCTGCCAAGGGGCGCAGGCATAGCGGTAAAAAACATCTCTAATCTGAATAAAAAGTTCGTCTTTAAGGCTCAAATTTCGGTAGTTAAGCTCGAGCATCAAAGCGTAGAGCATCTGACTATTTGTGTCCTCTTTAGCAAAAAGGCTTTCATCGATTTTGTCTAGCTTATCTGCCTGAATCTGAAGCTCAGCTATAAGCTCTTTATCACTATAAGGTGCCAGCTTTTCCAGTAAGCTATCAAGTTCCTTTAGATTATTAAGCTGAAAATCCAGTTCCTGAGGCGGGCTATAAGGCGTACAAGCAACCATGACTAAACCTATACTTACAGCGATGAGTAACAAGAGTCTTTTCATTTTCCATTCTCCTTTTCTAAGGTGGCCACGATTCAAGTCTAAAAAAGGGAGCGTTGCCTGGGCGTTACCTTTATAGCTCTTGCTGACTCTAAAGAGCAAAAAACCCTTTAGCCCGAATAGCCAAAGAGTTGGGTAGGTTAATGTGTTAAAAAAACTTGGAATTAAATAATAGGATTTCGCTTTCAGGATAGTTATTCTCACGCTAACAAAACAACAAAACTTAGTTAAAAACGCTCCTGCAAAAAAAGTGTGCCCAGCAAAATCAAACCTAGACCCATGAGTTTCTGGCTCGAGAGCCGCTCATCAAAGAGCCACATGCCAAAGGCAAACGCCAAAATAGCTTCAAAGCCAATCACCAGAAAATAGCTGATGCTGAGTTGGGTCTGGCGCATGGCTAAAGTTTGCAGATAAATCCCTGGTATGACCACGCAAAAGGCCAAAACGCTGGGTAAAGGCCGGGTTAAACCTAGCGAAAGTTTCATAAAGATGCCAGCAACACTGTAAGTCATGGCCGCACTTAACAGCATGAGTGTGCCCATAAAAGCCTCCTTGCTTTTCATAAGAGAAGCTTAAAGAGCCAGGCGTTTCCTGAGCGTTCCCTAAATGTTTATACGGCTTGGGTTTTAAAGAACGCTCTCACCTCGAGCCAGTTATGCACTCGAGGATAGTCGTTTAGACCAATATTGGCAGGCGAGCTAAACATGATACCTTGACCCTGAAAATTTCGTAATTGATTGGGGTTATCATCAATTAAATAGTCCGCTGCAATAATGCCTTTATTACCACAAAAAACAAAATGCTGGGTATCTAAAAAGGGAAAGTGCTCCAAAAGCCATTCATACTTGGCATTAAAGGAAAAAGGCACTTCCATAGCTGCAGTGGCAATAAAAATATCATAGCTTTTTGCTAATTCGGCAATAACCTCTTGAGCATCAGGAAAAACCTCTAGGTATCTAAAAAAATCATGTTCATCCATGACATCGCGTACTTGCTGACGATGCGCTTCGGGAATCACATCATAAATATGTTTGCCGTGCAGCGTTTCTAAGCCTAAACCTATGCCGTAATCAAGCTGATAGCGCTCGAGCCTTGCCTTTAGCGTATCAGCAATTACCTCATCCATATCTATAGCTATACGTTTTTTCATGTTTACCTCGTTAAGACGATTTGGGGTCGTCAGATTCACAGGCAGCATCCTAACCTATCTAGATCAGACTAGGCACTGCATATTTTTACTCTTTAACCTGAAGCAATATTAACGGTGTACTCGGTTTTTAACATTGCCTAGTAAGTTCCAGAAAAACTCGGTAACATAACGCTTTGGGATTAGCCAAGTAGTTTATGGAGGTTTCATCATGCCCCAGTTATCAGAAACAATCAAAGCCTTAAAAGCATCTTCGACGGT
>JAHEBB010000419.1 GCA_024642575.1 Trueperaceae bacterium
TGCAAATGGAGAACCATCAAGAAGCCGGCGGGTAGTTGACTGGCATCACGGTAAACAGTGATACTTTGACGCTGCCGCGTTGCCCAGAAATCAAACCAGTGGGCTGAGTTTTCGCCTTCATGAGTTTTAACCATCTCCCTTAGTGCAGGTAAATCTTTCTGGCTTGCCCTTTCGGCAAAAACACTGCCGTACTGACCCCACTCCAGAAACGGTTTAACCATAGGATTATGACGGTGCAAATAGACATCATCAAAGAGGATACGCTGCTGCTCGAGCCCCGTGCTTTCTTGCAACTTAGCGTTGTAATAGGTTCTTACGCGAGCATGAAGCTGTTTATAGAGATCTGGGTTTCGCCAGCGCAAATCTGCATCCAGGGATTCTCTGGCTAGGTCATGAGGAAATAAGCCAGCTGGTCCTGATTCTATAAAAGACAAGCCTCTTAACCATTCAAAATAATCATGCGCCTCAGTAAGATTTAAAGCTTCGGCTAGCAAGGCTTCGTGAAGTGTCCGCACCAAGGCACAAACCTCGAGTGCCTCACGGTGCTTTGGGCTTGGCACCTGCAATAAAAAGCGATCAAGCAGGCTTTTTACGATGTCAGGTGAGGTCTCGGCTTTAAACTGTAAATCGCCGCCGAGTTGGGCAAAAACTTCAGCTACAAGGGATAGTGCCAAAGGATGACCGTGGGTAAACTCGAGTACCTGCTCATGATGATGACTGGCAACACCTCTTCGGGTCAAATAGCTGCGACTTTCCTCAGGGGCTAAGTTACGCAGACTGATAGTTTTTAATAAATCTTGCCAGCCAGGGTCTGCTTGCCAGCCTTCACTGGGTGCTTTTCGACCTGCCAGTATCAGTAAACTTTGATCAGGGAGCTGAGGTAAAAAGACTTCGCGGAGCCAGGCATCTAAAGGAGTAAGGGTTTCATACGTGTCGAGGAAAATGATATTTTTTTCGCTTTCCTCGAGTACCTCAAAGACCGAAGCTGTTTCAGCTAACCTCAGCGCTAATCTGAGAGCAAAAAGAAAACCACTTGGGGATGGATCAATATTTCTCGCGTCAAGCTGTAGGGTTTGCCATTGTTTTGAACGAGCCATGAAGGCTAACTCATGAAGTAAGCTGGTTTTGCCTACGCCGCCTGGACCCCAGATGTGGAGTACCAGATAGCTAGGATCAGGTTCTTCTAGCCAGCTGGTAAAAACTGCTTTTTCAACCTCACGCCCCACAAAGCGGCGTTGCTGCGCTTCAAGTAGTCTTGCTGCGAGTTTGGTCTTGCGACCTTGTGAACCTCTATGATGCTCTGCCACAACTTCCTCACTCCTGGTAAAAGACTCGCTTAGTTGCATGATAAATCCCTTCTATCTGAGCATAGCGACTCGAGTGTCGAAAAACTGCCGTAAAACCATCGCAATGCTTAAGCATTACTGGCAAGAGGTCATTTATTTGCTGTTTGTTTAAGTCGGTGGAAGCGTGAGGAAGGTTAGTCTGGCAAATAGATGTTGCTTAAAATCAGAATGGCTAAAATCTTCGCATAATAGCAAGTAAAAATCTACGATACTTTTAGAGCTGTTTTTAAGCTGTCATGCTAAAATAGCATACAGAGACAGGGTTCCTAAATTGAAATGAATAAAAGGGTTGAGCATGCCAAAGCGAGAACCTCAAGATTTAGCAATTAAGGGGTTGAGCTTAGCTTTTTTTGGGGTACCTGCTTGTTTCTACCAAAATCAAGAACGTCAGCTTGGAACTCGAAAAGCTGTGGCCTTAATTGCTTATCTGGCGATTCGAAAAACGGCAGTCGCAAGAGCCGAGCTAGACGTTTTACTATGGCCCGAGCACGATAGTGCCAGAGCTAGGCGTAGCCTAAGAGACGAGCTTTCGCGTATTAACAAGGTTTTAGGCAAAGAGCTTATTATTAGTTCAGGGCAATACCTAAAATTAAATTCGGTGGGGCTCGAGCTTGATCTTTGGCTGTTTGAAAAGGCACTAGATCAAAGTGATTTTGCTAAAGCAGTGTCTCTTTATCAAGGCACATTGTTAGAAGGTTTATTTGTCAAAGAAGCAGCACCTTTTGAAACCTGGCTCGAAGAACAGCGGGCTATGTTTGAGCAGATGTACCTTTTTACGCTTGAGCAATTAGCTATGCAGGCTGAACTTATTGAGGATTACACTTCGGCTAGGGCTTTCTACTTAAAAAGCATCGCAACAGATCATTTACGCGAAAAAAGTTACTTCGAGGCCATACGCTTATCGCTACTTCTTTCTGATAGACCAACTGCCCTTAAACTATTTGAAGACTTAAAACGTGCATGTCTTGAATTAGGGTTAGAACATGACCCAAAGGTAGATAAATTACTCGCTGATGGGTCAAGTAAAAGTGCAGGTAAAAACGCTTCCTGGCATAATCTCCCTGGCACGATTACGAGTTTTTTAGGCCGAGAGAAACTCCTTGAACAAGCTAAGCACTTGCTAAGTCGGGCAGACTTGCGCCTTCTTACGCTTATGGGCCCAGGTGGGGTAGGTAAAACACGGCTAAGTTTACAAATTGCCAAGGAGCTAGTTCATGATTTTAAAGATGGCGTGCTTTGGCTAGAACTTGCACCTTTAAAGACGCCAGCAGAATTGTTAGCTAAACTCATGGCCCTTCTAGAAATACCTGATACCTCACTCGAGCCCCTGACTTCTGTGATTGCTAAATTAAAAAACAAATATTCGCTTATCGTCTTTGATAATTTTGAACAGCTTGGCGAGGCTGCGCCTCTTGTAGCTGACTTGCTAAAAGCTTGCTCAGGTCTAAAGATTATGGTGACCAGCCGAGTGAGCCTGAAACTCCAGGGGGAGTTCCGTTTCATGGTTGCTCCCTTAGATTTGCCTAATAAACACCTAGCACCTCCTGACTTAGCAAAAAACCCAGCCATAGAACTTTTTAGACAGCGAGCTTTGACCATTGACCCTCATTTTCACCTTGACCACGAGACCCTCTATGATATTGCTGACCTTTGCATCCACTTAGATGGCCTACCTCTGGCGATAGAACTTGCGGCTGCCAGAATCAAACTCTTTTCACCCAAGCTACTCTTAGGGCGGCTCGAGCAGCGCTTTAGCCTGTTAAGTAGCAGTGCAAGAGATTTGGCAGAAAGACATAAAGCTCTCAGGTCTACATTGGATTGGAGCTACGATTCTCTTAGCCTTTTAGAGCAAACTTTCCTTAATCGTCTCGGTCTATTTCTGGCAGGGTTTGGTTTTGCTGCGGTTGAAGCTTTGTGTTCTGATTTAACGCCAAATTCTATGGACACTCTGGAAGCGTTGATTGATAAAAGTATGGTACAGCGGGCTGTCGTGGCTCATGAGCCTCGCTTTAGTTTGCTCGAGAGCATTCGGGAAATGTGTTTGGAAAAATTAACTGCTGATAAGGCACTTAGGGCTTTAAAAAAACGACACGCTATGTATTTTCTTGTGCTAGTTGAAACCAGTGAAGACAAACTTATGAGTTCTGAGCAAGCCGCTATACTGGCAAAACTCGAGCTTGAGCAAAGAAATATTCGTGAAGCCCTGCTTTTTTTTCAAGAATATGAGCCTGAGAAAATGCTTCAGCTTGCGAATGGACTCTGGCATTACTGGCTTCTTAAAGGTCAATTTAGTGAAGGTAGACAGTGGCTCGAGACTGCACTTTTACACTCTGGAGACAATTTAGAGGCAAGAGCAAAAGCCCTAAATAGCTACGGGGCATTAGCCTTGCAACAAGCGGACTTGCAAAGGGCAAAACCTTATTTAGAAAAATCTCTTGAGCTTTGGCAAGCAAGTAATAATAAAACAGGCATGGCGAGTAATTTTAATAATCTTGGCATTTTGGCTCGGCGTCAAGGAGAATTTGAGTTAGCAGAACATTACTATCTCGAGTGTTTAAGTCTGAGGCGTGAACTCGGAAACCGCTACGGTGAAGCTGCTATTTTGAGAAACTTAGGGAGTCTAGCCATTTATCAGGAAAACTGGGAAAATGCTAAAGACTTTCTCGAGCAAGCTTTAATTATCTCTCAGAAACTTGGTGAGCAATCAGGTATCGGCAGTACGTTAAGTAATTTGGGGCTTGTCAGCCTTTATCAGGGTGATACAGAGACTGCTATTACACTTTACCAAGAAAGCCTAGAATTTAACCGCATGAGCGACGATAAGCTAAGTATTGCCATCTCTTTAGGAAATCTGGGTACAGCATTTTTAAAAGCAGAAAAACGAGCTGAAGCAGAACGGTGTTTTAAAGAATACCTCGAGCTTTCTGAGACCATCGGGGATCAAGAAGGTATTGCCAGTTCTTTAGAGGGGCTTGCATGCATTTTAGCGACAACCAAGCCTGAACGGGCTGCCCGACTTTATGGTAAAGCCTCAGCCATGCGCAGTAAACTTGGACTTAGCCTTTCAACTAAAGATAAAGACCAGCTAGATCAGTATTTAGTACCTGCTATGCAGCATTTAGGTGACTATTTTTCAGTTCTTGCAAGTTCAGCGAAGTATTTGGATACATATAAAATTACGAACTAGGTTCCGTCAAATTAACTTAAAACATATAAACTTTAGCTGTGAATGAAATAGCAGACTATCCCAAGAGGCATAGGTTTCCTTGACTGGTTATCTCGCATACGATTTATCTTAGGACTTTCTCAAATCAAGAGAATCTGATGGAAGGTTGACGCAATTGTAGCTTGAGGTAGTCAGT
>JAHEBB010000420.1 GCA_024642575.1 Trueperaceae bacterium
CTGTATTTTGAGCTTGTAAAGCACGTATAAAATAGCGTTCATAAGTCAGGCGACGTTTTTCTTCATCCCAAAGTTCGTTAGCCTCAATTAAGGTGCCACTTTTATTAAATGAAGTGGATAGAGTTTGGTCAAGATGAACATGAGCATCAACAAAAGCAGGCAAAACAACCAAGCCACTTAAATCCCATTCTTCTTTACCACGAATGGGTAAATCCTGCCCGATTGCTTTAATACGACCCTCATCTAAGGCAATATCAACCAGCAACCCACTATCATCAAGATTTGCTTTGCGAAGCACCCACGCTGCAGTTATCATGTTTTTCCTAGTTGCTAGCCCTTATCTAGCGTAAACTCATACTAAGTACATCATACCTGCAATAAAAATGAAATGAAAAAGATGACGCCTGATATAAGTATGAAATTCTTGGGTCTAGGCTTCAGAATTTAGAAAAACCATAAACGGCAAAAAGCTTAAAGATTGGTTTTGAGATTCCGCTGCCAATGAACAAAAAAGAAGTGCCGCATTTTTACGACACTTCTCTAGTAAATTCGTTTTGCTTAGCTAGACTTTACTTCTCTTTACCCTGACGTACTTTTCAGACTTTTGTAATGATTCATGTTAAAAATGCAGTCTAAGCTTTAGTAAATCTGTTCGCGTTGACCGTAGCTGGTTACAAACACACCCTGAACTTCGTCATTTTGAATCGTTGGGAAAAAGGGTGGTGAAATACCTTCACTCATGCGCGGATCATAGGTGAATTTACGGGAATAACCTGTTCCCATGCCGCCAGTATTGGCATTGAAGGTACCAAATGCGCCGTAATAGTATTCAATTAGGCCACCCGTTAAACGAACGTCGCCTCGCGCACTACCTTGGTCATAGTTTTCTACAGTTACAGAGCCTTTACCGCTCATAAGTACTGCATTAATGGTGACATTGTAGGGGGCATTCAGGGCACTACTCGCATTGTTGTTACCTATCAAAATGTCACCATCATCAACATAAACACCCAAGATATTTGTAACGCTTTTGTTATTGCAAACAGCAGGAGTGACGCCGCTTGAGGTTTTGACAGGGCCGCTCGAGCAAGGTGGTGACTCATACTTCAAGTCTCCAGTAATTCGTATATCATTTTTGGCAACGACGGTTAGTTTTGAAAAGCCTGCAATGGCATTACCAGCGTTATCGGGGTTCGTGCTGCTTGACGGAGAGCGACTAGGGCCTGTGAGCTGTTGAATAGAGCCATCAACATAAACGATCCCGTTAAATTGACCTTTGTCCTGGATGCCACCTGGGTTTGCCCATGTGCCACTACTGAGTTTTTCTAACTTTTTATTTTTGCCTATACGATAGTTTTCTGTATAAGGAACGGTAGTCGTTACAGAAACATCATTACATTGTTGCTCATAAACGGTGTAGTACTTTTTCTTACCTTTACTATCATAGTAGTAATACTGAACAGGTACTGTTTGACAGACATTTTGAATGGTTACAATGTTTTGTTGACCTTCCAGTTTTACGCATTGAAAATCTGCATCGTTATTATCTTCATTGCCATTATCATCACAGGCCCAAAGCTTTACCTGATCAATATTTCCATTAAAGTAAATACCATTTGCCTGGGCCTTGGTTTTTTGATCATTAGAGTTTTGGGGTAAAACAACATAACCTGAGCCAAAATCAGGGGTTTTATTCGCTTGATTCATGATCGGTCCGTGGGTACCGTAACTATTATTTACGAAAGGACTACTGGGTAAGATGTTGTTTTGACTGTAAAACCCAGAGGCGTAAAACTCGGCACCTTTTTTACCAAAGCCACCACTGCATACTGTCAATTGAGGAGAGGTGCAGCCTGCACTGGTAACCGTACTGTTAAACCAGGGGTTTCGGTAATACCTGAAATACTGGTTGGTGTGTACAGGTCCGTCAAACAGGGTGTCATCGGTAAACCAGATGGCACCTCCACTCGATGAGGTATGTACATTGGTAAAGAGAGCGTACTTAGCAAAGCTACCCCGACCAAAGGTAAATTGGTACTCCCCTTGCAAAATGATATTACGTTTGTATTCTCCGGAACTACCTTCGGCAACCATGACATAAGGAATAGCATAGGTTTGAGGAACAGCTTCTGCGCCATTGCTATTGCGTGATTGACCGCTTATGAAGCGAGGAGAAGGAATCTTTAGACCATAATTTGTAATTGATTTAGTGCAAGAGGTTTCGGTTACATAAACCCTTAAGCTAACCTTGGCAGTACTGTTTAAAGGGGTAACATTTGTACTACAAAAAACGGCATCTAGTTGGGCCTGAAAGTCTGTGGTCACACTTTGCAGATCATTGATAACGCTCACAGGGTTGGGTTTGTTGCCATTACCACCAAATACCCAGGCATCTGAAGTATTAAAACTGCTTGATTTGTTTTCTATAAGCTGAGCAAAACTGGCTTTAAATTCGCCGCCCAAAGCCCTTGCGGCCAGGTTTGCCCCACCCCTGGCAAGTGCCAGTGTTTGGGTTATAGCCAGGTTGTCGTTACTGTTTTTGACCTGATTAAGGCTGCTAGCCCCTATCATGATTAAAAGACCAGAGACAACCAGCAAAAGGGCTAATGCGGTTATAATAGCGACGCCCTTAGAATTCATAGATTTTGGTTTTAGTTGCATACGCTCACTCCACTAATGCGACGAATACGTGTACTTTTTGATGAATCAGCTAGGTCAATTTGGCTCGAGTAAGACCGTGTTAATTTACCCTGAGCGGTATCTTGCTCAGCACTTAAAAAGACTTCAATGCGAAACAGGGTTTTTTCACTACCATCGGCAATGCCCTGATTTACGGCTTGACCATTAATAAAGTAGGGGGTAGTGCGGGTAATGGAGTCTCCTGTAGCACTTTTGTAAATGTAGCGAATTTTGAAATCACTAATGTTGTAGGCGAGTGGGGCTGGCTCGTTGGCACCAACTTTTCGGTAAAGAATCTTTTTATCTTTATCAAAGTGTAAGCCAACAAGGTTGCCTTTGAACAAAAGTGTATTGTCACTGTGAGTTAAGGTTTGGCTACAGCTAGCGTTGGAGACTTTAAGCTGGTAAGTCCCGCCGGCTGATTGCACATTATTTACCGTAAAGCCAATAAGAATACCTGGATCATTAATGATTAGGGCTTGCTGATTTGTAAGACCCAAAGAAGCTGCATTGGTAACACTTGAAGCTAATATATTGATGTTTGAAATTTTTACGACATTGGGATCGCTGGTATCAGGTAGGACTTGAAACCCACCTGAACCATCTAAAACAGCAAACGAAATATCATTTTCACCGGGTAAATAAGGAAGGGAACTGATGCTACCAAAGACGGTGCCGCGTAATTGTTGCGTAATAACTTCGGAAACGCGCCTTAAACGGCTTTGGGTTGAAGCGATATCATCTTGTAAGGCTTGACCCTGAATGCCTGTAATGATGCCTTTAGAACTTAAGGCAAAGACTGTTGCAAATATTGCCAGAGCAATGAGCATTTCTATCATTGAAAGGCCCAAAAGACGTCGTTTTTGAGAGCTGGAAGCGTATTTTTTCATGTCTAGATTCCCCCATAAATGCCAGGAGGGTTACCGTCTAAAGTATCGTCAGGCGAAGGGCCAAAGGTAACCGCCGAGAGGCACTTTTCTGTCTCATTTTTAGAACAGATTGTTATGGTGTACTGGGTTATTGAGGTGTTGGAGAGACTAACACTTCCGGTCGCCACAATACTTGCCTTATAGCTACTAAGATCAGAAATCGTTCCTTGTGAGATGATTCCAGATAATTGACCATAATCATAAGTCTTGGACTGTCCTGATGCACTAAGGAGCGCAGTTTCACCGTCAACAACTCGCCTCACTAATTGATTAAGCAATTGGTTGATTTGACCTTCTTGGCCTGTGGTTTCGGTTACACTTAGGCTGCTGGTTAAACTTAGCGAAAAAACACCAATCAGCATGCCAATTACTGCCAGGGCTATCAGGACTTCAACAAGGGTTAGACCTTTTTTGTTAGTCATTTTTCACCTCAGTTAAGACTTCACCAATCATTGATACGCTCAAGTTGTAGCTGCCTTTAGAGGTTGTTACAACAATAGGTTTGGTAAGGGCGTTGTAGCTGGCCTGCTCAATTTCTCCTGGAGGAAGAAATTTTAGTACTGTGCCTGAAGGTAGGTTGGTACTGACATGGCTCGAGAGGTCGTAAGTTCTAATCACCTTGTTTGTAGCTTCATTGACAAGAGAGAGTTTAGTGCCGGAACGTTTGAGCAGGACAATAGCACCACGCGCAGAAGCGCTTGAGGCACCCTGCCAGATACTTTGTTTAATGGCTTCAAGGCTATTACGCTCTTGACTGTTTTGTAATGCATTTCTTCCTGAGAGAGCGCCTATCCCAAGAATAATCAGGGTAATTGCCATGATGATAATTATTTCTATTAAGGTAAAGCCATTTTGACGTTTAGACATAGCGCCACCTTTGCTTAAAATTCTGATAACCTCTCGACTGTTTATGCGTCATAAAACCCATTCCTTTTACTTAGCCGCTTATTCGTAGAGCTGGGGCTTTAGCTAGAACCTTCCCAACGAACAGTTTTTGTCACTTATTATTTTAAGAAAGGTTAGTCACAAAAAACTTACAAATGTTCAAAATTAGGCTATCGAAAATTTTCTGCATGTAAAGAACCTAAGGTATTTG
>JAHEBB010000063.1 GCA_024642575.1 Trueperaceae bacterium
AGTTTTTGGTTGACAGATTGACGCTTATGCTAAGCGGTCTTGTAAGAGATGCATTCCACTGGGCAACCTGCTTGCTTGCCTTGCGCAAAACCCATTCATCAATGCTAGGTATAAGCCCGACCTCTTCGGCAATGGGAATAAAAACGGCTGGAGATACCAAACCGCGACTTGGGTTTTGCCAGCGTATAAGGGCTTCAAAGCCTGAAATTTGGCCACTAGATAGCTCTACAATAGGCTGATAATAAAGTACAAACTCATCATTTTGCAGGGCACTGCGTAGCTCGAGCTCCAGATTAAGCGTTTCTTTAGCCTGCAAATGCATATCCTGGGTAAACAGGGCATGACCCGCTTTACCATGGGTTTTTACGTGATACATTGCCAGATCAGCGCTACGCAAAAGCTCATCTGAGCCAGAAATGGTATCCCCCATCGTAATGCCAATACTGGCGCTGGTCATAACGGGGTAACCTTCAATCATAAAGGGCTTTGTAAGGGACTGACTGATACGCTCGGCAAGGGTTTGCGCAACTTCTTCATCAACCCCATCTAAGATAAGGGCAAACTCGTCGCCCCCTAAACGCGCAACGGTATCGTGGGTTCGCACGCAGGCCTGCAAGCGCTGGGCCGTTTCAATGAGCAATTGATCCCCAACATTATGCCCTAAACTATCATTGATAACTTTGAAACGGTCAAGATCTAAAAACAATACCGCAAAGCTCTTCTCACTGCGCTCTTGACGCCTAAGGGCATGCTCGAGCCTATCCATAAATAAGGTGCGGTTTGGCAGTCCTGTGAGGGTGTCATAAAGCAAAGCGCCCTCAAGCATTTGTTCTTGCATTTGCTTGCGATCAGTTATATCTCGGGTACTGCTTACAAAGCCTTGTATCTGCCCAGTTTCCGCCAAAATAAAATTTACAAAGGTCTCAACCCAAATAAATTCACCTGAAGCTTTTAGTAGGCGGTACTGAAAGGGTTTTACGTCTTCTGCCTGGGTCACTTTTTTGATCACAGAAGAGCGCAAAAAGGCCTGATCTTGGGGATGCACAAGCTCGAGTAACCTGCTTATATCAAACTGCTCAAGCTCATAACCAAGAATACTTGCACAAGACGGGCTGATATAGCCTGAGCTACCATTGGGATGGTGCAAAACGATAATGTCACTCATATTGCCGGTAATCAATCTAAAACGCTGCTCTTTAAGGCTTAATTCTTCATACAATCTGGCCCGCTCTAAAGCCATACTTATCTGGCGAGAGAGTTGCATAAGCCAGCTCAAATCTTTCTGATTTAGCCTTGTTTCACATTCACTTTCAATTATAAGAACACCTAGCACTGCCTCATGATGCACCAGAGGAACCACCAGACTCGACCTAATATTAAAATCCTCGCCTGAAGTATGTGCAAACAAGCGTTCCCCATAAAGTAAAACCGCTTCAGCTTTAGTAAATACCTCAGTATGTTCAAAATCACTAAGCTCTAGGCGTGGCAATAACTTTGTATAGCCAAGATAATGCTTTAGGTTAAGACCCTCTTCTTCCAGCAAATACAAACAAACATGGTCATGGCCTGCTATTTGGGTAATAGCAGCAACCGTTTTCTCGATGACCCTTTGTGGATCAAGATCGGTAGCTACACTCACGCTGGCCTGATTTAGCAAATCAAGTTCTTTAGCTTGCTCTGAGGCTTCTGCAAAGAGATCTTTATAGGCTTCTGCCTTTGCTTCTAATTCGGCAATAAAGTGTAAACGGCTCGAGGCATTGCTACAGGCTTCAGCAACAGCTTCAAAAAAAGCAACATCACTCTGTTCAAAATGCCTTCCTTTTGTGTGAATATTGGCCGTAAGAACCCCAATAATGTTGCCTTCCTGATTTCTAATCGGGGTTGCTATAAGCTCCAGAGGGGGTTTTCGGTCTTTAAATGCTTCATGTCTATCATTTAAAAGATAAGCCTGAGAAATACCTTCAGGATTCTGAACATAAACAGTATCATTGCTTGCAATCACCTGACCGCTAAGCGCCTGTGCCCGTGGCACAAACAAATTTTTAGGAAATTCGATATAGCCTTTGAATTCATCTTGACACATTTTCGGCTCGAGCCTGTCAAACTCAGCATCATAGTAAAAAAGCGTGCATAAATCGGCCTGAGTCATACCCAAGACCGAGTCAGTTGCAGCGCGGTAAACGGCCTCAAAGGAATTAAGTGCTCTAAGCTGCTCACTAATCTCAACAATGGCCTCGAGCTTGGCCCTTTGGCGCTCGAGCTTTTGCTTGGTTTGAATTTGCTCAGTTACATCTTTTGCAATTAGAAGACTGTAATCCTTTGGTTCATTGAGAAGCGCCAGAGAAAAACTATAGTACCGCTCATTATAACTTCTCTCAAAACCTTGTTTTTTCTTGAGTGAGTTTAGTATCTCTTCGTTCATGACTTCGAGATACTCGCCAATAGTCTTACCAAGCGTACCTGACTGACCTATTAAACTTCTGGCAGTACGGTTCAAGTCAACCAATTCCAGGTCAGCATTTAGCACAAATACAGCATCTTCAATGCTATTTAGCACGGTATGGTGGGCTACCAGCGCGCGCTTATGCAAATTTTGAAAGCGCATTGAAATAACAATCAGCAAACTGCTTAGGGCAAACCCTACGGGAACAAGATCAAGATTATAAAGACCAGAATTATAAATCGCTACAGCAGCAAAAGGAACCATAAAAGTAATCACTAGACTGACTAACCAGCCTCGTTGATCAGGTTGAGAGCGGCGTATGGCAAAGGCGAGAATGAGTCCACTAAGCAAAATAAAGCTGTATGAGTAAGGAACATGAATCAGGTTGTAGTACCATCCATGCTCAAAAATCACCAAAGGAAACGCAGCCGAGGTATCAAAATAGATATTTGACCAAATAAGCTTATGCTCTTCATTAGTTAAAACCAGAACAAAGGTTAAGGAAGGTATAAGAAAAAGCCAGTACCTCAATTTTAGAACTGAAGTAAAAGTATCCGTATAGCGCGCCACAAACATGGCCCATAGAATAGTAATGGGAATAATTCCCAGATACTGAACTTTTGCCCAAAGAATCTGCTGGTTTATGTCCGCTAATGTCACATAAAACCCTGCGACACTTGACCAAATTGCAATGCAGAGCAAAAAGCCAGTAAAGTATAGGCGGCCCCTAATTTTTGTTCTGGAGTAAATAAAAATAGCCTCAGCAATGCTTAAGACAGCAGCAAATGCTGTAACAAAAACATAAATAACAAGTTCCTGGGTAAGACTTAGAAACATCTGCCCATACCTTTATTTGGCTTTGTCCAAGGGGGTACGCAGCCTAGCACCATTAGATCAGTTTAAGAAACCAAGTCTTACAGAAGTCTGAACCCTCTTTTACCTTGAAAAATAGCGGGGTTTCAGTGGGCAAACGCACTGAAACCAAAGCCAATAATGAGCGTTACCCTTAAGCAACAAAATTTAAGAGAGTCTGTAATCATTCAGACTCCCTGCGCGTGTGTTGAACCCAATGGGTCGAAAGAGGGATGGGTAGAATTGAAGTCTATAATCTTGGATTCTCATCGGATGTGCATTTGTCACAGACAACCTTTAATGAGCCTTAGATTAAGCAAATGATTGAGATAGTTTGAGGCAAAAATCCACCTATTATTGGTTGTGGTTATTACAAAAATATTGAGCAACATTCTGGTTCATGCATAAATTCCTGTCACTGCTGCAATGAGGGAAAATAAGGCATCCTTATGCAAACATCTGACTTTGACAACAAACTTAGGATAAATCCCATTTCGAATTCGGTACAGAAATTTGGATTAAGCTCAAAGCGCCCTAACTGCCTTTTGTTTCGGGGATTTTAAATGACAACGCTATGTTTTTATTAACTGAAAGGTTAAACTGCTATCTGAATAATTCGCCCACATCACTAATGACCGCTCGAGCTTTAACCGTAGCGTTTTTTAGTACCAGGAAAGGAGTAAAGGTAGCAAGAACCTTTAGCTAAAAACAGCAAGAATGATTTAATCTTAATTATTTAAGGAGAAGTATATGAAGAAATGGTTTGGTTTATGTTTGTCGCTGGCGCTTGTCTTAAGTCTCAGCGTAAGTGCCCAAATGAACAGTATTGGTGAAGGCGAAGGTGCACTTAGCATCGTTGCCTGGGCTGGCTATATTGAACGTGGTGATACCGATCCCGCTTACGACTGGGTAACCGACTTTGAAGCAGAAACTGGCTGTATGGTAAGCGTCAAGACGGCTGCTACTTCAGATGAAATGGTTGCACTCATGAATGAAGGCGGGTTTGACCTGGTTACCGCTTCAGGCGACGCAAGTCTACGCCTTATTTATGGCAAACAGGTTCAAGCTATCAATACCGACCTTATTCCTAGCTGGTCAACCGTAGACGAACGCTTACAGAGTGCAGCTTGGCATACGGTTGATGGTGTTCATTATGGCGTGCCCTACCAGTGGGGTTCAAATGTTCTTATGTACAACACCGAAGCCTTTTCTGAAGCGCCTACCAGCTGGAGTGTGGTTTTCGAAGATACAACCCTTGCCGATGGTTCGTCAAACAAGGGACGGGTTCAAGCTTTTGATGGTCCTATTTATATTGCTGACGCAGCGCTTTATCTGAAATACCATAATCCAGACTTAGGCATTGACGACCCCTACGCCTTAACCCGTGAGCAATTTGACGCTGCCCTCAATCTTTTACGTCAGCAACGTGCTCTGGTGGGTCGCTACTGGCATGACGCTTTTGTCCAGATTGATGACTTTACCAATGAAGGCGTGGTTGCCTCAGGTTCCTGGCCTTTCCAGGTTAATTTGCTGGTTGCCGCTGGTGAACCGATTGCCAGTACTATCCCCGAAGAAGGGGCAACTGGCTGGGCTGATACGACCATGTTACACGTTGACGCACCCCACCCCAACTGTGCTTACAAATGGCTCGAGCATAGCCTGAACCCCAAACTCCAGGGAGACCTAGCAGCCTGGTTTGGTTCTGTTCCTTCCGTGCCTGCGGCTTGCACTGGCAATGAGCTTTTAGGTGAGAGCGGTTGTGACACCAACGGTATGGGTAATTTTGAAAAAATAGCCTTCTGGAAAACTCCTATTGCCCAGTGCGGCGATGGCAAAGAATGCGTACCTTACTATGAGTGGGTCACGAGCTACATTGCAGTTTTGGGTGGAAGGTAGGGCTGAAACCTAGCACTTGAGTTTTGCTACATGTGTTAGGGCTGATGAATAGGTTTCCTCAAGCTTGAGTCAGAGGCGTCTATTCATCAGCTTTATAATTTGGGCTTCCTAGCTTGAATCCTTAAACCCTAACACTCAGGCAAAGTCAGGTTTGGTTTCATTTAGAGATTATGTATTCATACGATTTATTTATTGATGGTCAATGGACTAAAAGTAAAGGCAGCGCTCGAGCCAAAATTGAAAATCCGGCAACAGGTGAAATCATTGCCGAAGTTGCCAATGCCACGAAGGCGGATGTAGACCGCGCGGTAAAAGCTGCTCACACAGCCTTTTATGATGGTCGCTGGTCAAAATTAAGTCCAGGTGCCCGTTCGCTGGCTATGTGGAAACTCGCAGACCTTATGGAGCGGGATAAGGAAAAACTGGCTCGACTTGAATCAGAAAATACGGGTAAACCCTATCAGCTCATTGCTCTAGGTGGCGACTTACCTTTTGCTATTGATAATTTACGCTTTTTTGCCTCGGCTGCTCGCAATAATCTCGGCATGGCAGCAGGCGAGTATATGCCTGGTTACACCTCTATGTTTCGCCATGAACCTGTAGGGGTTGTCGGTCAAATTGCTCCCTGGAATTACCCGCTGATGATGGCTATCTGGAAACTAGGACCTGCTCTGGCTGCAGGTTGCACAGTTGTTTTGAAACCTGCCCCAGGCACACCGCTCAGCAGTCTCATGCTTGCCAATCTAATTAAAGAAGCCGGCATTCCTGACGGCGTTATTAACATCATTTCTGGTGATAATGCAACAGGTCAAGCACTGGTAGATCATCCTCTGGTACGCATGGTCAGCCTTACGGGCTCTACCGCTACTGGCAAAAAAATTATGGCGAGTGCCGCTGAAAGCCTAAAGCGGGTTCACCTCGAGCTTGGCGGTAAAGCGCCAGTCGTTGTCTTTGAAGATGCCGATGTTGAGCTGGTAGCTGCCAAAGCCAGCTTTGCTGCCATTATGAATACGGGGCAAGACTGCACCGCTGCTACCAGGGTCTATGCGCCTAAAGCCCTTTATAAAGACATTGAAGAAGCCCTTGTAGAAGCCCTCAAAGAGGTCACTGTTGGCGATCCCTTTGATGAAACGACGGTCATGGGGCCATTTATTTCAGAAACGCAGCGTACAAGAGTAGAAGGCTTTATTGATCGTGCAAAAAAAGAAGGCGCAACCATCCGACTGGGTGGCAAGGCCAAAGCAGGTAAAGGCTATTTCTTTGAACCTACTCTCATAACAGGCGCAAAACAAAAAAGCGAAATCATTCAATCTGAGGTCTTTGGTCCTGTTCTCGTTTTAGCTGAGTATAAAAATGAGGATGATGCCATAGCTTTAGGAAATGATGTTCCTTATGGTCTAGCGGCATCCTTATTTACCAAAGATGTCGGGCGGGCTATGGCCTTAAGCAGTCAGCTCGAGTTTGGCACTGTCTGGATAAATGACCATTTACCGCTTGCTTCAGAAGGCCCTCATGGTGGCTTTAAGCAATCCGGTTTTGGCAAAGATATGTCAATAGAAGCCGTTTCTGATTATCAGATTACCAAACACGTTATGGTGAAACATTAAGGCCTTTGCACCAACTTCCTTAGGATTGAGACTATGTATCTAGTAACTATGTATCTAGTCTTGAATAAGAGTCATGACAAACAGTAGTGTTCGCTTCGAAAACGTCAACCGCCATTTTGGGGGAATCAAGGCGGTTGACAAAGTTAGTTTTGATGTCAAAGAAGCTGAGTTTTTCACCTTTTTAGGGCCCTCAGGCTCAGGTAAAACAACCTGTCTTCGTCTGATTGCCGGGTTTGAACAAGCGGATAAGGGTCAAATTTTTATTAGCGACAAGCTCGTCAATAGCATTCCCCCTTATGACCGAGATGTTCATACGGTTTTTCAAGACTATGCCCTTTTTCCTCATATGACGGTTTTAGATAACGTGGCTTACGGCCTCATGATTAAGAAAATCCCAAAACCGCAAAGACATAAACAAGCTGAACAAGCGCTCGAGATGGTTCGCTTAACCGGGCTAGGTAATCGCCGACCAGCCCAGCTTTCTGGCGGGCAGCGACAAAGGGTTGCCTTGGCAAGAGCCCTCGTTGGTAGGCCCAAAATCTTACTGCTTGATGAACCTTTAGGTGCGCTTGACTTAAAACTTCGCGAGCAAATGCAAGTTGAGCTTAAGGAGTTGCAAACCCAGGTTGGCATCACCTTTATTTATGTCACGCATGATCAAGAAGAAGCCCTTTCTATGAGCGACCGCATTGCCGTTTTTAATCACGGTAAAATTGAGCAACTCGATCACCCCAGGGTTATTTATGAGCAGCCCAAAACCAGTTTTGTCGCGGGCTTTGTCGGAACATCCAATTTAATTGAGGGTCAGTTGGCGCAAAAACTAAGTGGTCAAACCAGCCCTTTTACGATTCGCCCTGAGCGCATCCGCTTGACTCAAGAGATAGACACAGCACCTCAAACTATTAAAGTAGCAGGAACCGTCCATGACATTATTTATCTTGGGATGTACACACGCAGCCATATTCAGTTAGATGATGGTCCGCTTATGACAGTACATAGCCAAAATCTTGACAGTAATAGCTCGAGCCCGAAGTTTCACAAAGGTGATCGGGTCAACCTGAGCTGGGCGGCTGAGCATATGCACCACCTCGAGCCTTAAGATGAGAAGCCTTTCTAGCTTTTTTTACCGCTATCAAAGACTGAGTTTGCTGTTACTTTTGGCATTGCCCTTGCTCTGGTTAGGCGTCATTTATCTGGGTTCATTGAGTGCTCTTTTAGCCCAAAGCTTTTTTAGCCTCGATGGGTTTACCGGTCAAGTGGTTAAAGAATTTACCCTTAGCACCTATACACAACTATTTAGTCCTGCCAACCTAGATGTCATTGGTCGCACTGTAACAATGGCGCTGGTAGTTACCCTAGCCAGTATTATAGTGGCTTTTCCCCTTGCTTACACGATGGCTCGAGCCGCCTCACCTGCCTTACGCAGCCTGCTTTATTTACTGGTACTCATGCCTCTTTGGTCAAGTTATGTAGTGCGGGTCTATGCCTGGAAGCTCATCTTGGCAAAAGAGGGTGTTCTAAATTGGTTTCTTAGCAAGTTGCACTTGAGTTGGCTATCAGATGGGCTTTTAGGTCTACCTGTCATTGGCGGGCCTTCGCTATCGCTGTCGTTTATAGGAACCTTTCTAGTCTTTTTATATATCTGGTTACCTTATATGATATTACCTATTGCAGCTGGGCTCGAGCGCATTCCCAAGTCTCTTCTAGAAGCCTCGAGTGATCTTGGAGGCAAACCTGCCCTAAGCTTCTGGCGAGTAACCTTTCCCCTGGTACTACCTGGCATAGTTGCGGGTTCCATTTTTACCTTTTCGCTTACTTTAGGCGATTATATTATCCCTGGAGTGGTTGGCAATTCGCAGCCTTTTATCGGTCAGGTCGTCCTCATTCAACAAGGTACAGCAGGTAACATTCCTTTGGCAGCTGCCTTTACGGTCGTGCCGATGGTGATTATGGCCCTTTATTTGAGCCTTGCTCGTAAACTAGGAGCTTTTGAAGCCTTATGAAAGACCGAATTTCCTGGCCCCTTGGACTTGCAACCATCGCAGTTTTACTCTTCTTACACATACCTTTTCTGCTTATCTTGCTCTATGCATTCAATACTGAAGAAGCTGCCTTTACTTTTCCCCCACCCGGACTTACCACCAAATGGTTTGCTGAAGCCTGGCGCAGACAAGATTTGTGGGCAGCTATTTCACTGAGTAGCCGCGTTGCCATCATTGCTACGCTGGTTGCAATTATCTTGGGCACGCTAGCCGCACTTGCCCTCTCAAGATCAAAGTTCTTTGGTCGAGATAGCCTTTCGCTCATCATTATTTTGCCCATTGCTCTACCTGGCATCATTACCGGCATAGCGCTACGTAGTGCCTTTAGTTTGCTTGGTCTAAAATACAGCTTTTGGACGATTGTGCTGGGTCACGCTACCTTTTGCATCGTTCTGGTATTTAACAATGCAGTTGCCCGCTTAAGGCGAACTTCACCTTCCCTCATAGAAGCTTCGCTTGATTTGGGTGCTAGCAGCCTGCAAACCTTTCGCCATGTTGTTTTGCCCAATTTGGCAACGGCGCTCGTTACGGGGGGCATGCTTGCCTTTGCCCTATCCTTTGATGAAGTTATCGTTACAACTTTTACCGCAGGGCAACAGCAAACCGTTCCGATCTGGTTACTTAATCAGCTTACCCGACCACGCGACCGCCCAGTCACCAATGTCGTTGCTGTCTTTATACTCTTGGTCACCCTTTTGCCCATTCTTATTTCAACCTATTTGACACGCAATCTTGATGATTTATCGCGAACCGGAAAATAGTAAAGCAACTCCTGTTTCTTAGGTTTTAGGACCTTAGCGCTTAGCACAGCACGATATGCCAACTAAATAATCCAGCTAAAGCTTAGTGAAAATAAGGCATTGAAGTCAAAAGACGTATACTATTAGCCATGATTGGAAGGTCTTCATGCCAGCGGTTGATGTCTTAATAAGAGGAGCAAGGGTTATTGATGGCTCAGGTAACCCTTGGTTTTACGGGGATGTCGCACTTTCGGGTGAAATCATTATGGCGATAACGCCACCCAACACTATTGCATCCGAACATGCCCTTGAAGTAATTGAGGCAGAGGGTATGGTGGTTTGTCCAGGCTTTATTGACATACAAAGTCATTCGATTGTGCCACTCATGATGGATGGTCGTAGTCTTTCTAAGGTTACTCAGGGAGTCACTACCGAAATCATGGGGGAAGCCTGGACCCCGGCACCTTATAACGAAAATGTTCAAAACCCCATTGGTTTAAGTGAATACAGTCGCCGCTTACCCGAATGGACTCTTAGAGCCAGCACCTGGGACCGCTTTAGTGATTGGCTCGAGGATATGGTCGAGCATGGTGTCTCGGTTAATATCGGCTCTTTTTTAGGGGGAGGGACGCTGCGCCAACTGGTCATGGGTCTGGAAATGCGTACAGCAACTGAAGATGAGCTAGCTGCTATGAGGCGCATTATGGCAGAGACTATGGATGACGGTGCTTTTGGGGTTTCTTATGCACTCATTTATCCACCAGACGCTTACACCAATACCCAAGAATTGGTTGAAGTTTGCAAAGTCGTTGCTGAGTACAAAGGTATATATATTACCCATTTACGCTCAGAAGCCGATGAAATATTTACCGCCCTTGAAGAGGCTTTTCAAATAGGGCGCGAAGCAAAATTACCTATTGAGATTTATCACCTTAAAGCTTCAGGTAAACCTAACTGGGACAAAATGCCAAGCGTGCTCGAGCTTATTAACAAAGAACGCTCTCTTGGTTTAGACGTAACCGCAGACATGTACCCTTACGCCGCTTCAGGTACAGGCTTAACCTCTGTCTTACCCACCTGGATAGCTGAAGATGGGCGCCTCTTTGACAACTTAGCAGACCCAGAAATCCGTGAACTTATCAAAGCGGATGTGCTCGAGCCTAAAGGAGACTGGGAAGCCATGGCAAGTAAAGATGGCCCTCATATTGTTATGCCTATAGGGTTTCAAAAAGAACACAACAAACAATACATTGGCAAACGTCTTGATGAAATTGCCGATATGCGTGGTCAAAACTGGGTTGATGCCACCATGGATTTAATTCTTAATGAAGGTCAGCGCATAAGCACTATTTATTACTCTATGAGTGAAGACAATGTCCGTATGCAACTCAAGGAGCCCTGGATTAAATTTTCCACCGATGCAGGCGGATTTGACCCTGATTGGGCAAAAGAGTTAGGGCCAACGCACCCCAGAGCCTACGGCACTTATCCTAAGGTCTTGGGTCAGTATGTAAGGGAAGAAGGCATTATTCCTTTAGAAGACGCCGTGCGCAAAATGACCTCAGCCGTTGCTGACCGCATTGGTTTAAGAGACAGGGGTTTGCTAAGAGCAGGTATGAAAGCCGATGTTACTTTATTTGACCCAAAGCTCATTATGGATCAAGCGACCTTTGAAAACCCTCACCGACTTTCTGTAGGGGTTAGGGATGTTTGGGTAAATGGCAAAAGGGTTTTAGAAAAAGGTAAGCACACAGGTGCAAAACCTGGGCAATTTGTCAAACCCTAAGCAATAAGGGAGGTTTAGCTGGATTTTAGCAGACCGTGAGGATTGCTCACCGCATGCCTCGCAGCAGCCCACGCTTTTTTAAGCGCATAACCCTCAGCGTCAAGTCCAGATTCACTGGCACCAGCATAAAACTCAACTTCTTCAGCTTTAGCCTTAAGCAGGTTGTTTAAGACCGTATGAAGCGTATCTCTTACCGCCAAACCCTCTTTTAAAATATCTTGCATTTCTAAAACACGCTCAATAAGTTCGTCATGACTCATGCGTGATAATTGATCTTTGTTACGTTGCATGAGTTACTTTACCGCACTTTTCTTAAAGCGTGTTTTAGTCTGCTTGCAATTCCTGCTTAGGTCTCTTTAAGCCTACGCCTACCTTTTCTTAATATCTTGGGTTTAGGAGGCAGCAACGAAAAGCTCGAGCTTCAATCTTAAAAACCCTCCTACGCTATAGATGCCAAGGTTATCGAGGCGAAAAATCTTAGGTTAAAAAAGACTAGCCTTAAGCAGGTTTTTTTTGTATGATTAGGAGCTTTGTCTTTTGTCGGTTTGCTTAAAAAGCCCAAAAACCACAAAAACTCAATGGTTTAAGCTAGTTTTGGAGGACTATTACAATGGTTAAAATTCGCCTAATGCGTTTAGGTTCTAAGAGAAACCCTCACTACCGTGTTGTTGTTGTTGATTCACGCCAGCGCCGCAGCAGTGACTATATTGAAAGCCTTGGCTACTATGATGCTCGTAAGACCGTAGAAACCCCTTTGCAAATTAACAATGAGCGTGCCGAGTACTGGTTAGGAAAAGGTGCCCAACCTACCGAAACCGCGGTTAAATTGCTAGAAGAAGCCGGCGTTAGTGTGCCTAAAGTACTAGCCAAACGCCAAAAAGGCTATAAAGATCGCGCAGCCAAAGCCTAAGTATGCCGCTCGAGCTTGTTACCTTTATCACTCAGCAGCTTGTGAACGAGCCTGACCACCTAAAAGTCAGTGCCGAGCAGGATAGCCAGGGTGTTCGTATTGAAATTCGCTGCGCTCCCGATGATGCAGGTCGCATTATTGGCAGAGGTGGACGGGTTATCAATAGCATTCGCACACTCGCTCGAGCTGCTACCGATGGTCGTCAATTCGTAGAGGTTCAACTCATCGACTGATACTTGTGACCGATCAAAATTCTGAAAACCTCCTCCAGCTTGGCAAATTAGGTAAAACCTTTCAGCTCGCTGGAGGTCTTCGTTTTTACCCTTTAGGTCAGGCTGAAGCTGAAGCTATTTTTTCCCTTCCTTATATTTATATTGAGGGTCTAGGTAAAAGTGAGATCAGAGATGTAAAGGAGCAAGGTTCTGATATCATTTTGTTTTTAACCTCAGCTTTAAGTATTGAAAAAGCCAAAACACTGGTGAACCGCCTTGTTTACGCACCTACCGAGCTTTTACCTGAAACAGAAGCGTTTTATCTTGATGATCTCATCGGACTTGATGTCTACCTTGAAGGTAAAAAAATTGGTGAAATTGAGTCTATCGTTGAAGCTGGCATGCAAGATATTTTGACCATCGAAACGCCCTCAGGAACCTTTATGGTGCCTTTACAAGCACCTTATGTTGACCTGGCTGAAGATGGTCTTTATCTAAGCGATTTACCCGATGGTCTTATTGACCTGAATAATTCGTGAGTCGAGAAATTCATTATTAGTTGCTTTCATTGACTTTCCTATCCTGTAATTATTTTGCAAACCAACCCCCTAATAGTCACACTTCCTTTTCAAAGTTTTTTCTTGTTCTCTTAAGCAAAACCCAAAGCACCTCATGCTTTATACCCTTTACACACTTTTCCCTGATCTAATTCTTCCCTGGACCCAAGAAGCCATTATCGGGCGAGCGGTGGAGGCAGGTTTAGTTTCGTTTAATCTACGAAATCTGCGTGAACACGCACAGAACAAGTGGAACCGTGTCGATGAAAGCCCTTATGGTGGGGGCGCAGGCATGGTTCTAAGGGTGGATGTCGCCGCAAGAGCGATTTCTGAAGCTAAGGCAATGGAACCTGCGCCTGATGAAATTATTTTACTCTCGCCTGCCGGCGAGCCTTTCAGTCAAAAAATAGCTGAGGAACTTGCTCAAAAACAGCACTTATGTATGCTCTGTGGGCGGTATGAAGGCTTTGATGCTCGGCTCGAGCCTCTCGTTACTCGCGAAATAAGTATTGGTGATTATGTGCTTATGGGTGGTGAAATTGCAGCACTGACCCTTATTGAGGCAACCGCACGTCTTATTCCTGGGGTCTTGGGCGATCAGGAAAGTCACCAGCAAGATTCCTTTGCAACAGGCCTACTTGATTACCCTGAATACACAAGACCCCCTGACTTTGAAGGCAACATAGTTCCTGAGATTTTAGCCAGTGGTCATCATGCGAAGGTCAAGCAGTGGCGTAGGGAAAAAGCGCTCGAGCGCACCTTTTTACGCCGACCAGATCTTTTAGAAACAGCAGCGCTTAGCAGCCAAGATTTGAAATTTTTAGAAACCCTAAAAAAAGTAAAGGCAGAGTCTTAAACTCTGCCTAATTTAATTTTAATGTCCTTTACGGTTGACTTACACGGTCAATCACTTCTTGAGTGATATTAAGCTCTTGCTTGGCAAATACCACAAGATTAGTGCCTTCTTGCCCTGCAACCCTTGCGTCAAACACGGCTGCGTAGTCATTTTCTGCGGCAATATCTCTAATGGCTTTATCAACGGCCTCGAGCGCGGGTTGCACCGTTGCACCTATCTGATCAGCATAGTTTTTTTGCACAGTTGCTAGTGTTGAGCGTAGGTTTTGAAAACGGCTTTGCTCGTCAGCGGTAAGCTGCTCGCCAGCATTGGCTTTAGCCACAATGGCGTTCATATCTGTTTGCAAAGCTTCAATCTCTGTTTTCGCCTGATCCTCGAGCGCCTTTGCCTGCGCCCCTGCCGGATGCGCCCTAATGGCTGCTTGTGAATCAACAAAGGCAATACGAGTCTGACCTTGCTGAACCCACGCAAACGAGCCAATAACGGCAATCAATATAGTGAGTAGAAGAAAGGAAAGTCTATTCATACTACTGCCCCATTTGAGCAATCACTTGCTCGGTTATATCAATTGCATAATCAGGGTCAGCGTAAACGACCAACCCAATACCTGTTGTTCCTGCTAAGTCACCATCAAGCACTAACTGGTAGCCATTTGCTTTAGCAACCGCAGCAACCGCAGCGTTAATTGCCTCTACCGCAGGGGCAGACGCAGCTTTAATATCCTCGGTATAACGATTACGCACTTCATCAATTGTACGAATCAGTAGGGTCGCTCGAGCCCTTTCTTCGGTGCTAATTCCTTCAGCGGTCTCAGACTTTTGCTGCAAACCTTGAACTTCTGCGTAGAGACCCGCTAGCTCTGCGTCACGCTGCTTGACAAGTTCTGCCGCAGCTTTCCCTGCTGGATGCGCTGCCAAGAGCGCATTGGGGTTAACAAAAGCAATACGAATGGTGTCTTGAGCCAGAGCGAAACCTGCCACAAGAAAACTAATACTAAGAAATAGGGAAATAAGTCTTTTTTTCATGCCGCAAAGACTATACCCCAAAAAGATGAGAAACCTCGCGCTTTGCTTAAAATCAAGCCTCTATACTTAAGATGTGTATAGTATTTTCGTCATTGCTATTTTGGGTGCGCTCATAGGTAGTTTTGCCAATGTTGTGATTTACCGTGTGCCTGCGGGCAAATCAATCGTTTTTCCTCCTTCTAGCTGCCCTAACTGTGGTCATAAAATCAAACCCTGGGAAAATATCCCTGTTATTTCCTGGTTATTTTTGCGGGGTAAATGCTCGAGCTGTAAAAACCTCATCTCATTTCGCTACCCTCTGATTGAAATGATAACGGCACTGGGGTTTGGTCTTCTGGCATGGCGTTGGCCTATTGAGGATTATGGGTTTACCGTCATCCCCTTAGTTATTATTTTTGCCATGCTCGTCATGATGTCAATGATTGATATTGATACCTTACTCTTACCCGATAGTCTGACCCTGCCTGCCATTTTGGTCGGCATTCTTGGAACCTTTATTTACGCAGAAACGAGCGGTCTACCTACACTTAGTCAAGCCTTGATAGGCGGAGCTATTGGTGCAGGAATCATTGCACTCATCAACCGCGTTGGCTCTCTGGTGGTGCGCCGTTTTGCCGATACCAAAGAACGCCTTTGGCCTCTTGGTATGGATCAAGTGAACGTGGCAGCTGTTGGCGGAGCTCTTGGTGGTTGGACTTGGGGCTTGGGTGCAGCAGCCGCTTCAATGATTATTAATCTACTAACCCGCAAAGTAATACGCTTACCCGAATTAATTATCTATGCGCTTTGGGTCGTTGCTTTGCTAGTCTCGAGCCTGGGTACCTTTATAAGTCCAATAAGCGGTATTTCTGGCACTTTTATGGCGACAGGAATTGTGTCAATTGTAGGGGCAATCTTCTGGTGGTTTAGGGAAATGGCGAGTAAAGAGCCTTTGCCTGAAGAAGAGGATGATGAACCTGTTGCTATGGGATTTGGCGATGTCAAGCTGGCTGCTGTTTTAGGGGTCATTTTGGGTTGGCAGCAGCTTTTGGTCGCACTTTTCCTTTCTTTTTTGCTAGGTGCCGTAGGTGGCATAGCCTCTCGTTTAGCAGGTGGCGACCGTCTTATCCCCTTTGGCCCTTACCTGGCTCTTAGCGGGCTATTGGCACTCTTTTTTGGTCAAAATCTCATCCAGTGGTACATGGGATTGCTCGGGCTAGGCGGCTAAGGGTTTTTGGCTTTCATAGCCTGATATTTTTATTTAGATTCAGATGTTGATAAAGTTGTTCTCTTAAGGCAAAATCCGCTCATAACTTTTTACCCCTCAGTTATTCCCCTTCATTGCTGTAGTTCCAGAATTCATTGCGATAAGCCTTACTTGACTCCTTTTAATTCCTCACCTTTGCCTTGACGTAACCTAAAATTGACCAAGGTCAGCAAACTCAGATAAACCCTTTGACAGGCAATGAGCCCTGGAATTGCTATGTGTAAGGTTTTTCCTGTTAGCCGCATTTATTGCTAAGGTATCGTGTCTGCGGTAGTCTATGGCTGTGCCTCGGGAATTTCAAAGCAAACAACGGCGACTCATCATGATTGTAAGTTTAAGTGTCGCTAGTCTTTTGCTTTTGGGTCTAACGCAACAACCTGGTTTACCGATTGTGCCTGAGGCCTTAACAGCCGTTAAAGAAAGTGTGCAACAAACCTTCTTACCAAAACCTCCCAGGGTTGGTTTACAAATCGGTCACCTAAACCCAGAAGAGCAACCTGATGAGCTTGCCAGTTTGCGCATTAATACTGGCGGCTACGCCTTTGGTATTAATGAAGTAGATGTCAATAAGACAACCGCTTATATGCTTAAGGATATGCTCGAGTTTGAAGGAGTCGAGGTTGATATTTTACCCGCTACGATTCCCCCTAATTACCATGCAGACTTGGTCATAGCCCTACACTCAGACTCGAGCCCCGATGTAACCAGACGCGGTTACAAAAGTGCTCATTTCCGCTATCCCCGAAACAAATGGGAAGATGAGCTTAAGGCTGATATTGATAAATCGTATTTCTTTTTTAGTGGGCTACCCGATGATGATGAAAATGTCAGTGGTAGCATGCTCGAATATTACGCCTTTAACCGCGCACGCTATAAACATGCCGTTTCACGCAGCACCCCCGCAATTATTGTTGAGATGGGTTATATAAGTAATGAAAAAGATAGGGCTTTTTTGTCTGACCCTGTTAATCCTGCCTACGCACTCAAACGCGGCATTTTGACCTATCTGGCAGAGCGGGGTCGCTACACACCCAAAGAATGACCCAGGTCCGTTTGTTTCTTGCCCTCGAGCTAAGTCCTGAAGTTAAGACTTTACTAGAAGAACAACAACTTTATTTAAAGCATAGGCTCGAGCCGACCTGGTTTCGCTTTGCTGATAGCTCGAGCCTACATCTTACCCTGGTTTTCTTGGGTCAAGTTTCTGAAAACAAAGTAGCTGGTATTAAACAGGCTATTAGCTTTGCCTGTCGAAGGCTGTCTACCTTTAGCCTGAGTACAGGTCAATTGGGCGCTTTTCCTAGCCTCCAGCGACCAAGCATTATCTGGACAGGCATCGATGGGGAATTGGAAGCTTTGAAAACCTTGCAAACTCGGCTCAGTCAACAGCTCAGTGGTTTCGCACCTCAAGAAGACCGCGCCTATCACCCTCATTTAACGCTGGCAAGAATAAAACAATTTGGCAAAAACGAAAGCATCAGTAATGCCATCATGGCAGCTCCAACCTTTAAACCTGCAAACTGGCAAATTGATAGGGTGCAGCTAATGAGCAGCCTTCTCAAACCCGAGGGAAGTCAGTACCAAGTTTTGCATTCTGAAACCTTAATACCAGATTAAGCTAGGACATCTGTCTCAAAATGCCCGTGCTAGCATTTTTTTATGGTTCGACTAAAAATGTTTTTCACTGTATTTCTTTTACTACTGGTTGCCTGTAAACCCCCTGAAGAAAAAAGCTCGAGCGCCACATCATCTCCAAATGCCCCGCAAATTCGCATTGAAACCGATGGGGAGGCGA
>JAHEBB010000064.1 GCA_024642575.1 Trueperaceae bacterium
TAAACCCCAGTTTTTGGTGCAAGCGAATGGAAGCCGTGTTATAGCTTGCACAGGCAGAATTACACTTGTGCATTCGTCTCTCCATGAAGCCATATTTCAAAATGAGCCGAACAGCATCTTCGGCGTAGCCTTGTTTGCGATGCTGCCGATCTACCAGAATGCTAAAACTAAATTTGCCATGTCGCTCATCAATACTGTGCATATTGGCAAGACCAACATACTCATTTTTAGGAGTCTCTATAGCAAATGCGATCATGTCGTTGACCTGCTTGCAGCCACTGTATTTTTCAAGCCATGCCTTTTGAAGCTCGAGCGTTGTTGGCAATTCTATTCCAATATTAAACTCTTCTCTAGAGATACTATCGAGAGACTGTGCGAATCTATGACCTGCATCGTCAATCGTTTGGGCACGTAGGCGTATCTTCATTCCCTGCCAAAAGTAGTTTGAATAATCCAAAATGGTTTCAGTCATCGCAATCCTTTTCTTTCTATAACTGGATTTCGTAATCAAGGGTTTTAAAGTTCTCTTTAAAACCTACCGAGGCATATAGATGGGTAGAAGCAGGGTTATCGCTTTCATGTAAAACCACAGCTTTTTCCATACCAGCCTTTACCATGTGCTCCATAGCTTCATACATAAGGGCTTTAGTCAAACCACGTCTTTGAAAGTCTTTATGACAGCCAACAGGTTCAAATAAGCCAGACTTGCTAATCGGGTCAAGCCAATAGATAAGGAATGCTGCAAAGCGCCCATCTGGTGCAACGACCACCCGTTCATGGTCAATAGAAAACCCAGGCGTTCGCATGACCTTCAAGTATTCCTCATCTGTCCAATTCTTCCCAAAGGAACCCTTGTGGACTTCAACGAGTAATGAAACCTCGTTTTCGCCTGAGGCACTGCGTATATGAAACCCTTCTGGTAACACAGGGATAGGTATGGGGATGTCAAGCGACCTGAGCGTTTGAATATAATTACCAGGTTTAACTTGATAGCCAAGATTGCTTAGACAGACAATTGTTTTTTTATCAGAATTAGAAATGTTTGTTGATAAGATACGCTTATCTATAGGATTCTCTTTCATACGTTCGCGCATGATGTTTTGACACTCAGTAAATAAGCTCAATTCCAAGTCATATTCACAATTCGGATGCGTAATAAGCGTGAAATTTGCTGACTGAGCTTTTGATAATTCAGCAAAGGCAATAAGCTTATCCTGCTGCTCAAAAAGCCAAAAATGCTCATCCAAATGGCTTCCCCGATAGCGGCTACTCATGGCGTGAAGGATGTCGCCTGGATGGTAATCGCTAAAACCTCTAGCTAGAAAACACTGTCCAACGAATTGCATTACTTTGGCTAAGTCAGTGGACGCATAAGGGCGTATATTGAACATAGTGACGGGTTACCTTTCTTGTAACGCGATGACCTAACACAGGTGTTTAGAAACATCGATGGTGTCCTTTGAAATATCCAACTACGACATAGCTGAATTGGGTAAATAAACAATCTTGATTTAGACGAGGGTTTAATTTCTGATAGCTAAGTTTAAAGATAATTAATCATGATGGCACCTCTGCACTAAATACAATTTCCAACCTTGATAAAAATGTGATTTGTGGGTGCTTAGATCATTTCAAAACAAGCTTACTGTAAGTAAGCCAATCTTTTCAAGTTAGACTTTGGCAAGCAGTAGGTGTCTTTAAAACGATTGCTTAAGCGAGCCACGCTGCAAGCGCCAGGATTTTAGACCTATTCTACAGCCAAGGCAAAAACTTTTTAACCCATACTGTTTTTTAGATGCTGCAAACTCCCAGCAACTTCAGCCTCAGTCAGCCCATGAAGGAGAATGGTTCCGCTAAACTTAATCTCTCGCAAAAGCTTCATATAGTGCCTGTAGTCAAGCTTGCCTTTTCCTGCGGCTACTTCGCCTGCTTTACCATCTTCCAGAATGTCTTTGGCATGCGCCAGAACCATATCCTCTGCTAAAAGGTGGGCAGCCTCAGTCATAAGCTGATGCATCTGGTTTAAACCGCCTTTGGGGAAAATATTGGCAGGGTCAAAGATGACTTTGAGTCGCGGGGAGGCTACATCATCTAAGACTTGTCTTGCCTTTTTGGGGGAATCGATAACCAGATTAACCTCGGGCTCAAAGGCCAGCACCCTGTCATAGGTTTCGGCCATAGCGAGTGCCTCATTTAAGGAATCAAGAAGATCTTGATAGGCTCGAGCTTCACTATTAGCTGGATGATAGCGCCACATATGGTCTGGGTCACGGGTACCTGTGCAAAGTGCCAGTATCTTAATATCAAGTGCTTTCGCCAGCTTCATAAGAGGCTCGAGCTGCCTTAAGCCCGCCTTACGCTGGTCTTTATCAGGGTGAATCATATTAAAATAAGCAGCCAGAGAAACCACCCTAATGCCTCGCTCCTGACACGTGCTTCGCACCCTCTTGATGAGCTGCTCACTCATTGACGTTTCTAAAGGTAAAGTATCCGTCCCTGCTAAGTTTGCTAAGTCCAGTAAACTCAAATTTAATTCAATGTTCGCTATATCATGAGCTTTGACAGCCTCTAAAACCCCCTCAAAACTTGAAGACTTAAAGGTATTTGCGAAAATTCCTATTGGGTTACCTGGTTTTTTGAGGGGTTCCATTTACTTATCCTTAAGCTCTCTGACATGGTCTAAAAATTTTATTTCTCTGTATCTTAGTTCGTTATAGACTTCATGACCCAAAGTTCACTGGTTTCACCCGTGATTCAACGTTAACTCAGGTGAAACTGAGCTAAGCATATGGGTCGTAACAGAAGCGTGGCAAAACCGTTCTGCCAAGTCTCTAAGCTCATCCAAAGCGGCTTTAACTTGGTTTTCATCCACAGGAGGAAGGGCTTCGACCACCAGAACGGCTCGTTTCGTTTGAGCTGTTAATTTACTACGCTCTGCTTCTTTCCAATTAAAACGACGACAGATGGCCCCGATATTATCTGCATATATAACTTCACCTGCATTGGGCGCTTTGGCTTCAGACTCACCTAATAAATGAATTGCAGGCTCGTCATCTTTAGCAAAACGCAGTACGATGTCACCTTTTAAGCTGTCTAAATCTTCACCGCCAACAGGCACGAGATGCTTTAGAGAAACAACATTGTACAAATCAACCAGTGGGTTGATCGTTCGCAAAGATTCTCCTTTAAGCACGCGCTTAAGTAGATTTTCTATGGACGAAGGGTACTGTTTTGCTTTTACCCCAAAGGCGCGGTACGCCTCACGCCAGGGTTCAACATGCGGGTGTTGAGACAGGGTTATGCCTGATAATTCCTGCCTTACAGTTTCTTGTGCTGCTATTAGTAATAGCTCGAGCTCTTTAGAAGCTAAGCTGTTATTGACATCATTTAAGACCAGAACACCTAGTTTAAGCTCAGGAAAACGCTCAAAAATGGCAGGTTCAATACGAAAAGCTGTCATTAGCGCTCAATGGCGACATAAACGCCTAAACCAATCAGCACGGTACCAGAACCATAGCGCTGAACCTGCTGTAACCGCTTACTACGTTTAAGTAAACGGCTTAAAGGACTTGCCGAAAACGCCACGATCAAATCCATTCCACTGGTTAACAATGTGGTGATCGTACCTAAAAGCAAAAATTGCCAAAAGACATAACCTTCAGGATTGATAAATTGAGGAATGAATGCCAAAAAGAATAAGGCAGTTTTGGGGTTTAAAACTTCAGCAATAATACCTTGCCTTAAAGCTCCTTTACTTGCATCTGGGGTCTCTAAGCCTAAATGATCAGCGAAACTGTGTTTGTCTAAGAGTGTTTTAATACCCAAATAAATCAAATAGGCAACACCCAACCATTTTACAGTCGCAAACGCAAGCGCAGACGTTGCAAGTATCGCTGAAACACCAAGGGCAGCAGCGAGCGTATGAAGCAAACCTGCAATTCCCGTACCCGCTGTTGACAGAATGCCTTCACGCCGACCGCTTCGCAAAGTACGCGCAAGAACATAAAGCATGCCAGGGCCAGGGATAATAGCGAGGGTAAAGGCTGCAAGAAGAAAAACCAGAAATGCTTTTGTTTCAATCATGAGGCTCCTAGAATTTACAGCTTTTAATTATATACCTTTGGTAAGCGGAGGCTTAGCACCCAAATTCAATAGGAGTAACAGCTCTCTGCGCTTTGATAATCTTCTTTTTTTAGTCAGCTTGACGAAACTCAGAAAGTAATTAGCACTTTCGTTCAGGGCAAATTCAGACCTCTTTTGGCAAACTTATTGTGTTGGTGGAGGTGGCAATGAAATCAAGTGATTATACTTTTCTACCAACACGGCTAAGGTACCTATTTGCCACTATGTGACACTTATGTGACGCGCTTTTTATTAAGGTTTAAAGCAGGAGGTTGCCTTATGACATAAAACAAAACGAAGAAAAGGGAACTCTTGGTAGTCATTGCCAAACCAAGATAGGGTTGCAATTTCTTTTCTTTTGAAAGCTAGCGCCGTATAGCTGTTAAAACCTTGTTAAGACCTTGTCACTAAACTAGAGTTAATTAAGCAAAAGCATTTGAGAAGCATAGCCGCCAGTACTAGAAGGTGTCCAATATTATGAATTTAAATAAGTAAAAAACAGCTAGAACGGTCGTAAATTCGCCTGGAACCACAAAATCTGGTACAACTTCGAGTATAAAAGGAGCTAACAAACCTATTTTGAATTTAGGAGGTATTTTGGATCGAGTCATCTTAAATTAAGAATATAAAGGCATTCCTCAAGAACCGTGGTAATAGTACCCTATTAAAATCCTGGACATCAGCTTTATATTCTTGTACCATGTTCTCAGGATTTACGCAAAATGCACATAATTTGCACATAGTTCACATTTGCGAGGATCTCATTGGCAAACCTCAACCGTCCTAATTACTCGTTACTTATTATTCTGTTTAGGCTTTAAGATTTAGATTTAAGAAACTCAGTCTTATCCGTTTTATTCCTTTGATAATGTCTTGATAACGCTTGCTAACGCCTAAGTTTCTATACTAGTCAACAAGGAGGTTTAAAAATTAGCTTACCAGAGAATCTCTAGCTCATCATTGACAATGGTTAAGAAGAAATCCTAACCATTGATGAGGAAGTGCTATTCCTACAGGTAGTCCATCCCGACCTTGTAGATATAAAGAAGATACAAGTCAGTACATCTTTTTTATTATTGAATCGGCACATCATTTTGCTATAGGAGGTAATAACTACGTATTGTCCACCTAACAGCAGCTCGTCAGAGACGGTTAACGAATGATTAGGAGGTAGGTATTATGCATCACAAAAAAATTGTCTAAGCTTTTTGCAGAAAGCTTAGACAACATTACAAGAGCATACAATCAAAATTAACTGCTTCTATCAGGTTTCATTCCGAAAGTACGCGTTGTCATTGTATCAACTTAGGTGGGGGAATTAATTAATTCTTCTAACTATTTCTGAACCCTAGAAAAACTAGCTCAGAACATTTCCTCAAAACGCGTTCTAAAACAAAAATCCTTTGGCTAAAGGATTCCTCGAGATTTTCAATCAGGTGCTTTTCTTACCTAAGTTATCTTAAGAAATGAGACAAGGCCGAGATTGGTATTTAGTTTATGGAAGGGGAATATTGGTTGATAGATTCAATTCTATTTAGAAATAGACGTTTTGGGGAGTTAGCAGGAAATCTCTCCAATCACTTAAGTCCATACTCGAGCTATCTAGTAGCTACGCAAATACTAGATATGCATGGAGGTATACAGCACTTATGATGCGTTCAATTATTGAATCAAGCATAAAGCTCAAGTTTTTAATCTTAATTATTGCTCTGGGAATTCTTTACCTTGGTTATACCCAATTAAGAAATATGTCCAAGAGTGTTTTACCCGAGTTTGGTGAACCCCATATTGAAATTCAAACCGAAGCACTTGGCTTATCTGCAGTGGAAGTCGAAGAACTTATTACCACCCCTATGGAAGCAGATTTGCTCAATGGTATTGCCTGGGTAAAAACTATTTACTCGAGTTCTATACCCAGTTTGTCTTCGATCATTCTTATCTTTGATTCAGGTACCGATCTTAATCAAGCACGGCAAATGGTACAGGAACGCTTAACCCAGGCTCATGCTTTGCCAAACGTTTCAAAACCCCCAACGATGCTTCAACCAAGCTCATCAACAAGCCGCGTCATGATGATTGGTATGTCTTCTGAGGAGCTTTCCTTGATTGACATGTCGGTACTGGCTAGATGGAATGTTGTGCCCCGACTTATGGGGGTTCAAGGCGTATCAAATGTAGCCATTTTTGGTCAGCGCAAACGACAACTTCAAGTACAAGTCGACCCTGAAGAACTCAATGCTAATGGTATTGGCTTACAACAAATTATTAGCACTTCGGGCAATGCCCTTTGGGTTTCACCCCTCACCTACTTAAACGCCTCAACTCCTGGTACAGGTGGCTGGATTGACACGCCAAACCAGCGCCTTGGTATCAGACACCTTTCACCTATCACTACCGCCGAAGACTTGGCGCAAGTCTCTATAGATGGAGCCCAAAACCTGCGTCTAGGTGATGTTGCAACGATTGTTGAAGACAATCAGCCCTTAATTGGTGATGCCCTTATTAATCACGAACCCGGTCTTTTATTGGTGGTTGAAAAATTGCCTGGAGCCGATACGCTTAGGGTAAGTCAAGGCGTAAAAGATGCGCTGGCAGCTTTGGCACCTGGTATGACAGGCATAACTTTTGACGAAAACATTTACGAACCTGGCAACTATATTAACGAGGCAAGCAGCAATCTTCAAAGACTTAGCCTAATTAGCGGAATAGTGCTCTTAGTCATTCTTTGGCTCTTCCTTTTTGATTGGCGTAGTGGACTTATCGGTCTAATAAGCTTACCCCTATCATTCATTACTGCTTTACTCGTGCTTTATTATCGTGGTGCAAACATTAATTTTATGGTGATTGCAGGTTTAGCTCTTGCACTTATGGCAGTAACCGACGATATCGTGATCGGGCTCGAGCAAATAAGCCTCAGACTTCGCGAAAATAATCTAAATAGTGAGAGAAAAGCTCTAGCTCAGGTAATTTTAGAAGCCACGCTCGAGAACCGTCGTCCTATGCTTTTTGCCACCTTAATCTTATTGGCGGCAATTATACCTGTTCTGGTAGTTCCTGGTTTGGCAGGTTCTTTATTAAAACCTCTTGCCTTAACGTACGCCTTGGCAATCGTAGCCTCGTTTGCAGTCGCCCTACTGGTTATACCTGCTCTTAGCGTTTTGCTCTATTCACTTGGTGCTAGCCCAAAAACAAACGCTAGCAAATCAGCGAGTCATCTTAATACCCCGGTCTCCCCTCTAGCAAAGGGCTTACAAAATAGCTATGTCAAAGCCTTTCACGAAAAACCTGTACCTGCTTTTATTGTGGCAGCTTTAGTGGTTGTTGGTGGCTTACTTGTCATCCCACAGATCCGTAAAGCGACCCTGATCCCTGAACTTAAGGTAAAAACACTGGTTGTAGATTGGGTTGCGGAACCAGGCACATCTCAAGTTGCTATGAGCGAAACCTTGAGCGCTGTTACTCGAGAACTCGAGTCTCTTCCCGGAGTCACTAAGGTAACCGCTCAGATAGGCAGAGGCATTTCCTCAGATATTGTCAGCAATGTCCATAGCAGCCAACTTTGGGTAAGCCTTGATCCTACAGCACCTTACCAGGATACGATTAGCGCTGTAGAACAAGTAGTAGCTGCTTATCCAGCCTTTTCTCAAAGTATTTCAACCTATTTTCAAAACAAGGTTGAATCCGCGCAAGGGGCTAACAGTAAAGAGCTAACTGTACGAGTTTATGGTGACGATCTCGAGCTGCTAAAAAGCAAAGCAGATGAAATGAGTCAGGCACTCGTAGGGGTTAAAGGAATAACATCAGCTGAGGTTGAACATCTTGTTGAGCAGCCTCTAATCCAGATTGAAGTTGATCTAGCTAGAGCCGATAAGTACGGTATAAAACCAGGTGATGTTCGTAGAGCTGCAGCTACCCTGATCTCAGGGGTCGAGGTCGGCAGCTTGTTTGAAGATCAGAAGGTTTTTGGTGTCGTTGTTTGGGGTAAACCTGATATTCGGTCGAGCATCGAGAGTGTCAGCAATTTACTGATTGATACCCCTAGCGGCGACCTAGTGAAAATAGGTGATCTTGCTGATGTGCGCACCACATCTACCCCTGTTGCCATTCAACGTGAAAGCGTTTCAAGATATCTTGATGTCATTGCTAGTGTCGAAGGACGCAACCTTCAAGCCGTAGCCAAAGCCGTACAAGCCGAGCTTAAAACCGTGAGCTTCCCTATTGAATTTCACGCCGAACTCTTAGGCTACTACGCCGAACGACTCGCTAACCAAAGAAATTTACTTGGTTTTATCATCGGGGCTATTATCATCATTTTCTTATTACTGCAATCCGTCTTTAGAAGCTGGAGCTTAGCTACCGTCGCTTTGGCTAGTATTGCTACAGTCATGGCAAGTGGTCTCGTTATTGCTGGGCTTAGTGGCACCATTTATACCCTCACAATTTGGGCGGGCTTGGTTGCGGTCTTAGGCATCGCAGCAAGGCAAATTATTGGACAAATAAGCCACTATCAAGTACTCGAGCAAACTAACGACTTTGGTTCGGATTTGGTCTTAAAAGGAACGCATGACCGTCTCCTTCCCATTATGAGCAGTAGTCTGGCTCTTAGTCTGGCCCTTTTACCCTTTATCTTTAGTGGCAAAATTGCTGGGCTCGAGTTTATTCACCCCCTAGCCATACTTATGCTAGGCGGCATTATCAGCTCAGCCCTGCTAAGCATTTTTGTGCTTCCAGCGCTCTACTTACGATTTAGAGTTGAACCTGAGGCCGAGTTTGACTTTAATAGCGTTGAACCTTGGTTGCCTTCCGTAGGAGCCACCCATGCTACGGACTAAAGCTTTTTATTGCTGCTTGATCTTGCTACTTAGCTTGTCCCTTTCCTCGTGTATAGGGGGAGCCAGTGAAGCTAGTGAGTCTACAGCCAATTATGAAGAACCTGCCCGCAAAGAAGCTGATTCGGCTAGCGGATATAACCGAGTGACGCTAAGTGAAGAAGCAGAAAAGCGTTTAGGACTCCAAACGGGCACAGTTGAACTGATCGATGACAGGCTGGTCCTGCCTTACGCTTCAATTCTCTACGATACCCGCGGCAATACCTCGGCTTTTACCAATCCTGAGCCTCATGTTTATATCAGACAAGACATTACGGTAGCCCATATTGAAGGCAATCAGGTTTTTCTGAGCCATGGTCCTGAACCAGGCACAGTGGTAGTAACAGTTGGTGTGGCTGAGCTTTATGGTGTCGATGCAGGTATCACGAAATGATGAAGGGTTCCAGGTGATTGTATGCGCGCCCTTGTAGGCTCGAGTTTAAAGTTAAGATTCATTGTGCTAGCGATTGCCGCTGCCATGATGGTCTTTGGTCTTAGTCGTATTCCCTCTATGCCCGTTGATGTTTTCCCCGAATTTGCTCCGCCCTTAGTCGAAGTTCAAACCATTACGCTTGGACTTAACCCAGAAGAAGTTGAAGCTCTGGTAACCATTCCACTTGAGCAGGCGCTGAGCGGTTTACAAGGTCTTGATGTGATGCGCTCAAAATCCGTTGAGCAACTCTCGAGCATCAAAATGATCTTTAAACAGGGTACGGATCTCATTCATGCAAGACAAGAAGTACAAGAGCGGATTGCCATTGTCACGCCTAATCTACCTACCTGGGCTGCTCCACCATTTATGCTTCAACCTCTTTCCGCTACCAGCCGGGTGATGAAAATTGGCATGACTTCTGACAAATATTCCGTCATTGATATGTCCATGACGACCTATTGGAAAATTAGAGAACGTTTGCTAGGCGTTCCTGGGGTTGCCAATATTGCTATTTGGGGTGAGCGCATTGAAATGTTCCAGGTTCAGGTTGATCCGGAGCGCCTAAAAGCCAACGGCATAAGTCTGGATAAGGTTATGCAAGTTACCGCCGACACGCTAGATGTCAGCATGTTGCGCTTTCTTAATGGCACTATGATTGGCAAAGGCGGCTTTATAGAGACGGGTACCCAAAGGATTGGGGTTGAGACCGTTCTGCCTATCGTCACACCTGATGATTTGGCTAAAGTTGCACTCAAGGTCAATACGGACGGCACCATTTTACATATTGAAGACGTGTCTGAAGTCGTCATCGGACATCAACCACTGCCAGGTGACGCTGTGATCAATGATGGTCCAGGACTTATGCTCATCGTTGAAAAATTCCCTTGGGGCAATACTTTAGATGTCACCAGAGGTGTCGAAGCCGCTCTTGAGGAAATGAAACCAGGTCTAAGTGATATCACATTTGACACACATATTTTTAGACCTGCAACCTTTATCGAACTATCTCTTGAAAACCTAACTAGAGCTTTGCTGATTGGCAGTGTTCTAGTTATTGTTATCCTGATTGCCTTTCTCTATGAGTGGCGAGTTGCACTAATTAGCGTTTTGGCCATTCCATTATCCCTAGTTGCCGCCCTATTGGTGCTTTATTTTCGCGGTGCCACCATCAATGTAATGGTTCTAGCGGGCCTTATTATTGCCTTAGGTGAACTGGTTGACGACGCAATTATTGATGTTGAAAACATCGTTAGGCGCTTAAGGCAAGCACGCACGGAAGGCAGTAAGGCTTCTACGGCAAGAATCATTCTTGAAGCTTCAATGGAAGTGCGTAGCGCCATTGTCTTTGCAACCTTGATTGTGGTGGTCTCGATTTCACCCGTCTTTTTCATGGAAGGTTTATCTGGCGCTTTTTTCAAACCATTAGCCCAGTCCTACGTTCTGGCCATTTTGGCTTCGCTACTGGTAGCCCTTACCGTAACTCCTGCGCTTTGCCTCATCATGCTCAGGAACTTTGAAAGCGTACGGCGTGAGCCTCCTTTTGTCCCGAGGCTCCACGGCATTTATCAAAATGCTTTGAGGAAAATACTTCGTGCTCCGCTCGTAACAAGTGGCGTAACGCTTGCGGTACTTGCGCTGGCTGGCGTACTCATTTTGCCCCGTATGCACCAGGAACTTTTACCCTCCTTTCAGGAGCGTGACTTCTTGATGCACTGGCTGACCAAGCCCGGTACCTCGCTAGAAGAGGAAGTTCGTATTACGACTCAAGCGAGCAAAGAGCTTAGAAACATTCCTGGTGTAAATAATTTTGGTGCCCATATTGGGCAGGCTCTGTTAGCCGACGAAGTTTATGGTGTTTACTTTGGTGAAAACTGGATAAGTGTTGATCCAAAGGTCAATTACCAAGATACGGTTAACTCAATTCAAGCTACCGTAGATGGCTATCCAGGGCTTTTTCATGATGTCCAAACCTACCTTAAAGAACGCATTAGAGAAGTTCTGGCTGGCTCGAGCGATGCCATTGTGGTGCGTATTTTTGGTCCCGAACTTTCTGTCTTACGTGAAAAGGCAGAAGAGGTCGAAGTTGCCCTAAGCAAAATCGAAGGCATTACCGATTTACATGTTGAATTCGTCACTGAGATACCGCAAATCGATGTTAAGGTCAACCTTGCCGCCGCGCAAAAATATGGCCTTAAACCTGGGGATATACGCCGCGCTGCCACCACCATGATGGCAGGTGAAGAGGTGGGCGACATTCACACGTCTAACCGCACCTATGATGTTAACGTCTGGAGTACCCCAGAAACCAGAAACAGCCTGACCAGTCTCATGAACTTACCGATTGATACGCCGGATGGTTCTCAGGTAGCCCTGCAAGAAGTGGCTGAGGTGAAAATTGTTCCAACGCCAAATGCTGTTAACCGTGAGGCCAATGCCCGCCGCATCAATGTAGATGCCAATGTTAGCGGACGTAACTTGAGCGCTGTGGTAAATGATGTTAGAGAGGCACTCGACCAGATTGAGTTTCCGCTTGAATACTATCCCGTATTACTTGGTGAATTAGCCGAATTTCAAGCCGCTCAGTCCCGTTTACGTGGCTTTGCTCTTGCTGCGGTCATTGCCGTATTTTTCTTATTGGTCACTTCCTTTAACAGCGCTAAACTTGCCTTTATTTCTCTCATTTCTCTCGTTGCCGCGCTAATAGGTGGTTTAGTCTCAGCCTATATTACGGGTGGTGTCGTCTCTCTTGGTTCTATCGTTGGTTTTTTAACGATTCTAGGAATTGCTGCGCGTAACGGCATAATGCTTATTAGCCATTTTCAGCACCTTGAGAAATACGAAGGTGAGCGTTTTGGTTTGAACCTGGTACTCCGCGGAGCTAAAGAGCGCTTGGTGCCTATCCTAATGACATCGTTAACTGCAGGCTTAGCTCTGGTTCCCCTGGTTGCCGCTGGCAAAATTGCTGGTCATGAAATCGAGCACCCGATGGCCATTGTTATTATTGGCGGCCTCATTACCTCAACCTTAGTCAATCTGTTTATCGTACCTGCACTCTACTTAAGATTTGGCCAGCTCAAAGCCTTTGCACCTCGCAGGGTAAACCCTGCTTTTTCAGGAGATTAATATGAAACTATTTCGAATTCTAAGCTTGGCCTTCATTACTCTAGGCGTACTAGCCACTGCTCAAAACGAACCTATCTTTGTAGATTTTGATAGCAGCCAATTCAATAAATCTATTACTATTGATAATGAATGGATGCCCATGCAACCTGGGAGTCATTGGGTCTTTGACGGGACTGCTGTTGAGGATGGCGAGACCATTTCACGTCGCATCGAGTTTACTATTACCAATTTAACCAAAGAAATTGAAGGTGTTAACACCGTAGTTGCTCTCATCAATGACTACACCAATGATGAGTTGACTGAAGCTGAAATTGCCTTTTATGCCCAAGATGATAGTGGCAATGTATGGTATTTTGGCGAATTTCCCGCAGAATACGAAGAGGGAGAATTTGTAGCAGCAAAACCCTGGATTGCAGGTATTGCCGAGGCCAAGCCTGGTCTAAAAATGAGTTCCAATCCTGAGCTAAATACCCCTAGCTACTTTCAGGGCTGGGGGCCTGGTGTTGACTGGAACGATTTCGCCAAAGTTATGGAAATCGGAAAAGAAGTTTGTGTTCCTGTTAACTGTTTTAGTGACTTAATAGCGATTCATGAGTCTAGCCTTGGTGAGGAAAATGCTTTCCAGGTTAAGCTTTATGCTCGAGGTATTGGCGATGTACATGTAAGTTGGGTAGGTGAGGATAGCTTACAAGAGGAGCTCGAGCTTACAAAGTTTGTCCAATTAACTACCGAAGATCTTGACAATGCCAGCGCTTATGCACTTGCAATAGAAGAAACTGCCTATGAGATCAGCCCTGATGTTTATGCCTTGAGCACTCCCTCAGCTCTGAGGTAAAGCAAAAGAACAATAGAGGTCTACTAATAAATCAAAAGGCCTTATTAGTAGACCCTTTTTAGGTTAGTTTTAGCCTAGTTCCAACCTTCGTTTGGTATACCTTTTTCGATTTCATATGTATCTGCAAATAGTGGAGGAAATTTATGAAAAAACCAAACCAATTGTGCTTAAGCCTTTTTTTGGTCAAAAGGCTGAAACTCTACTTCAGCTATCTCGCCCTGAGCATCCTTTTTTTGCAGGGCTATTCAACCGCTCAAACGACGCTTCCGGGTACCGAAGAATTTGGGCTTAGCAAACAGGAATTGGTCACAAGTATTGAAACGGTCGAAGAACATATTGCTAGCTGCATGCGAGAAGCAGGATTTGAATATTTTGCCGTGGACTACAACACCGTGCGTTCTGCAATGGTTTCTGATAAATCCCTACCTGGTCTTAGTGAAACACAATTTGTCAAGGAGTATGGATTTGGTATCTCAACCATTTATACCGGACTGCCTCCCCAACTAGCTACTGGTTATAGCCCTGCCAGGCTGGGACTGGGTGAAAAAAACATTGGTATATTTAACCGCTTATCTTCACCAGATCAGGTGGCTTATAATTTTACCCTTTTTGGTGAACATACCGATGCAAGTTTTGCTGTTGCGCTCGAGACCGAAGATTTCTCAAGAATAGGTGGGTGTACTTTTAAAGCCATTTCAGAAGTCTTTACCCCTGAGCAGCTAAAGAACACTTATGTTAATCCCAAAGACGCCCTGATAGAACAAGACCCACGCATGGCTAAAGCTCTACAAAAATTTTCAGACTGTCTTAGTAAAGAAGGTTTTAACTATAGCTATGAGCGAGATATTGAGCCAGATATCAAAGCGCGTCTTTCTGCCATTACTGGTGGCATACCCCTTGGGGCATTAAGCACAGATGCTAAAACCGCCCTCCTCGAATTACAGCAGGAGGAGCGCGTTTTAGCCGTTTTAACTCTTACATGTGAAGCTAAATATATAGACCCGGTAGAAAGTCAAATTGAACGCGAATTGTATTAAATCATTTGCGAAGCAGAGATAAATGACGAAGTTTTTCTCATCTAGGGAGAAAAATCTCAGAGTAAATATTATTCAACACGATTTTTTCAGCCAGAACGTGATTTCGAGCGTTTTTCGCTCATTGTATGAACCATAAATCAATTAAAACTGTAGCTATCAAAGGTTTGAGCGGTATCAAAATTTCTTACCCTCTTATGAAAACCTAGGAAAAAGAGACTTTTCGACCGAACTATGTTGGCCCACCTTTAAAGCATTTGAAGGGAAATGCATGAGAAATAAGCGCCTTTTGACTTTGCTGGGGCTTATAGCCTTTGTTGTTCTGATTGCAACTGGAAGCTGGATAGCTGGAGCAAATATCCAATCGCCCGCCGAGGCAGCTGCGCGCACGGCTGCTCCTAGCCCTTCTCCTATTTTGGTACCCGTTGAGTTACGCGTTCTAAGCACAAACATAGTTACTCGAGGGAGTGCACGGTATGGCTTTCCACAAACTATTTCGCTCGTTCCTTCGCTACTTAAGACCAATCCGAGCATTGTGACAACGCTGCCAGAACGTGGCAAGCAGTTTGAGGAGGGGGACGTTTTACTAACCAGCTCAGGTCGTCCCGTTTTTATTTTAGAAGGTGAAATCCCTGTATTTCGCGACTTAAACCTTGGCACGAAGGGGCAAGATGTAAAGCAGCTAGAGCAAGCTCTCGAGCGCCTCGGTTTTACCCTAGGAACTATCGACGGAATCTATGACATACAGACCGCCGAGGCTATTGCAAAATGGTACGCATCAACTGGTTTTGAGGCCTATGGTCCTAGCAAACAAGAACTAGACAACTTAAAAGCCCTTGAAGAATCAGTCCAATTCGCTCTAAATGACAAACGTTTAACTGAGGAAGAGCTTGGCCTAGCCAAATTAAAAGTACAAACTGCCCAAGCAAAGGTAGATGAGCTTAAAAAAAATGTTACGACATTTGAGAAGCTCGAGGCGATGGTACAACTCCAAACAGCTTTAAACCTACAAACGGCGAGTGAGCGTAATTTTCAAATAGAAACAGCGCATGAAAAAAACCTCATCGTTGAATTTGAAAATTTACGTCTAAAAATCGGCATTCATTTACCTGCCGATGAATTCGTTTTCCTGGCTAGCCTACCCCTTCGGATTGAAAAGCTATTAGTTACCGCAGGCGAATCAGCCGCGGGAAATGTACTTGAAGTTACCAACAACCAACTTTCAATTGACGCCACCTTACCACTTGAAGAAGCCCCTTTAGTAAGGATCGGTATGCCTGTGAGGATAGATGAACCTACCCTTGGCATTAAAGCAATTGGCATTGTCGAGCGCATTGCCGAAGGTCCAGGAACCGATGGTGCCGACGGCTTTCATGTGTATTTTGAAACCAAAGTGACTGAATCGTCAAATACACTCGAGGGTTTTTCTTTACGCTTAACCTTGCCGATTGAATCAACTGGCGGCGAAGTTCTGGCAGTTCCAATTAGTGCCCTAAGTTTAGCAGCCGATGGTAGTTCAAGAATACAAGTTAATCGAGATGGCGTACTTTATGATCTGGTGGTTCAACCTGGTCTGGCCGCAGACGGGTATGTCGAGCTAAGCTCAGTTGAAGGTTCGCTTGCGCCAGGAGATCTGGTACTTATTGGCTATGAGGTCCAGCAGTGAGCACCGACACTATCTTAGAATTACATAAGATTTCAAAATTATTTGGCAGTAAACCTGCCGTTCATGCACTTGTAGATATTGACCTTTGGGTCGAACGCGGGGAATGGCTTGCTATAACAGGTCCATCTGGCGCAGGAAAATCCTCACTGCTCAATATTCTAGGTTGTCTTGATACACCCAGTAGGGGAAGCTATTACCTGGAAGGTGTGGATACCGCAAGTTTGAGCGACCGTCAACGTGCTGGGCTAAGGAGTCGCCGAATTGGCTTTATCTTTCAATCTTTTCACCTTTTGCCCCACCGCTCGGTGCTTGAAAATGTCATGCTGGCTGAGGTTTACCGTGGAGAGCCTCAGCCAGGTAGACGTGAGCGTGCCCTTAGCGCACTTAAAAAAGTAGGTTTATCTCATCGTGTAGAATTTTTACCCAGCAAACTTTCAGGGGGTGAAAGGCAAAGGGTGGCCATTGCTCGAGCCCTTATTGGTTCTCCTCTGCTTTTACTATGTGATGAGCCTACGGGCAACCTTGATTCAAAATCGACAGATTCCATTCTCGAGCTTTTTGAAGATTTAAACCAGCAAGGACTTACCCTGGTAGTGGTCACCCACGAAGAACATGTCGCTCAGCGAGCAAATCGCCGCATTCATATGATTGACGGAAAGTTAAACCACCTTGGATCTCAAAGTGAAGATCTTGGTGAAAGCAATTCAGTGAAGACTGAGCAAAAAGACAAAGCTACCCTTGCTCCTTCTTTTATTTCTTCTCGGGACTTACTTGACGAAGCTATTGCAGGTATGTTTGCCAGGCCGAGCAGAATGCTCTTGACCCTGCTTGGTATTGTGATAGGTCTCACCGCACTCGTAGCCACCATAGGTCTCTCACGAACAGCCAACAACCGTATCATCAGTCAGTTTGATGAACTTGCCGCAACTGAAATCACCGTAATAGCAAATCCCAGTTTGATTACCAGTGAATCGGTCATTCCCTGGGATACTTCCACGCGACTAGCAAGACTTAATGGCGTGGTTGCAGCAGGTACCATGAGCGAAGTAAACATCGGGGAATCCCTTGTAAGTACCTCCCCCATTCGTGATCCTGCTCATCAAACAAGCTTCAAAATGTCGGTTCAGGCTACTTCACCTGAGTTATTTACCGCTATTAGAGCCACTCTTGAGGCAGGTCGCTTTTTTGATGAAGGTCACTCGTTACGCCATGACCAAGTTGCTTTACTTGGCCCTAGTGCCGCCCTTAGGCTTGGAGTTTTTGGTCTCGGGCAATTGCCAGCCCTTACCATTGGAGATAAGCTTTATCTTATTATTGGCGTTTTGAAATCAGTTGAGAGACAGCCTGAGCTTATAGGCGCAGTCATTATTCCGGAGGGAACCGCTAGCCATGACTTTGGACTCAATGGTCCTCAAAAAGCCATTATCGAGACTAAAATTGGGGCAGCTTCTCTGATTGCTGATCAAACACCTTTAGCCCTGCGGCCCGATAACCCAAATAGTCTAAAAATTGAAGTTCCAGCAGAACCACAACGCGTACGTGACGCAGTACAGTCAGACCTCAATATTCTCTTGCTTTTACTCGGGGGCTTAACGCTGACTGTTGGCGCTATAGGCATAGGAAATATTATGCTCGTTTCGGTAATTGAACGTACCGGGGAGATTGGTCTACGCCGAGCAATAGGGGCAACACGAAAACAGATTGCGGCTCAATTTCTCTTAGAGAGCACATCAATGGGCATAATTGGTGGTGTTATGGGTGCCAGTTTTGGCATACTGATTGTGATTGCCGTTGCCGCCTATCAGGTATGGTCACCAGTATTAGACCCACTTGTACCTTTATTCGCACCCCTAGTGGGTGGGTTTATAG
>JAHEBB010000421.1:0-1701 GCA_024642575.1 Trueperaceae bacterium
GACATTAAAGGCATACTTTGCTTTTTTGGGTTGATACTGTTGCCAGAGTTCATGAGCTGGTTGTAGCTCGAGCTTGTTCATTACTGCCTCCATTTTGAAACCTTACCTTTAAATCTTCCCCGACCCTCCTTTTGTAAAGGAGGGAGTAAAAAGTCAGTTCCCCCCTTTACAAAAGGGGGGCTAGGGGGGATTCACTCCTCGACTAGCGGCAACGACTCAAAGTCCACCAGCGGAACGCTGTAAACATTGCCATATCCCGAGCGGTCAGAGGTAAAAACCACATACTTACCATCAGGTGAGATGCGTGGATGTGGGTGAGTTTGCTGAATGTGCATAGCAGAGTCATGACGGCAAAGTACGCGTGGCGCGGAATAGTTTTCGCCATCCCATTTCCAAAGCCGGATGACCTTTCCGCCATCGCCAACAATTAACTTTTCATCACGAGAATAGATGTGCCCGGTCCAGCCTGGAAAGCTGTTTTCTACGTGACCAGTATTGTCATAGCGACACTGACCCAAGATGGCCTTGTCTGCACTTAAACCGCCATGATAACCAATATGGATACCGTCTGCCAGCCAATATTCATGACCGATAAATTCTCCAGGTGCAGTTTCGCGGATTTTCCAGTTTTTTCCAGTTTTGACATCTAAACCCCAGATACGGTTATCCACCTGTTGCCAGGGGCCTTCATGACAGTAGGTCAGCAAATGGGATTGCGTAGGCGAGGTATTGACGTGACCTATCCAGTAATTTTCCTCAAACACCACATCTGCGCCACTTCCATCTACCGCAACGCGGACGACCTGGCTTAAAGGTTTGGCATCATGGGTTTCTTTAAAGCCAATATAGCCACGTAGCAAATCCACTTCAAATTTACGGCTTTGATCTTCCCAGGCACCAAAATAGACATATTTGCCATCAGCCGAGACATTGGTCATGGAAACACACCATTTTGGGTCCATCTCGTGCAAGACGCGTAGTTTTTTGCTATGCGGGTCAAGAGCCATCAGATTTAGGTCATGAACAAAGTAAATTTCGTCATTGGTTTGGTTTAAAGATGAGCGAGTAAACTCGAGCTCTCTGGGTAAGCCGACAGGCTCTAAATCGGTAAGTTGTTCAATCTCGCCCGAGGCAATATCCAGACTATAGAGATTGCTACGGTTACAGCGGTCAGAGGCAAAAGCAAGTTTTTTGCCGCCACTATACCAACCATTATTGGTAAAGTAAAAATGATGCGAATGACCACGATAGTTGGTGTGCTGCGTGACCTCTACGCCAGACACGCGGTCTTTAAAGCTCGAGCGTTCAGTTGCCATGATACTTCCTTTCAAGAAAAGAAATAAACTTAATTCCTTACCCGATTAAGCATTGGGTAAATAGCCACCTTGCCTTAAGTTTAAGGAAGATTTAGGAAATTGTATGGTCTTATTATATGACTTGCTCATTTAGGAAAGGTAGCGAGGCTAGCAGCAATCCAGAGAGTTTTAAGAGTAAAGAATGAAAGCTTCTACATCTATTAGGTAATCAAGAAAAACGAAAAAGCCTTCCAATTTTTGCCAATGAATCTTTAATGGTAGATGTCCTTCACAATTTAAGTGCTTTGGAATATTAGCTTTGTTTGAGAGCACGCTTTAACAAGCGAATTTGACCGCGGTGATTGATTTCATCTTCAAAAACATGAAACCATTTGAAGTAATTGTT
>JAHEBB010000421.1:1711-4691 GCA_024642575.1 Trueperaceae bacterium
AGAAAAGAAATAAACTTCATTCCTTACCCGATTAAGCATTGGGTAAATAGCCACCTTGCCTTAAGTTTAAGGAAGATTTAGGAAATTGTATGGCCTCATTATATGACTTGCTCATTTAGGAAAGGTAGCGAGGCTAGCAGCAATCTCGAAAGTTTTAGGGATAAAAAACTGAAATTCAAATCGCCCTTTGTTAACCATGAGCAGCGAAAAAGTCTTTTTTTTGTGCCAATAAAACTTTAACGCTCGTTATTATTCGCAATCTGAGTACTTATAAATATCAGCTTTGTTTTAGGGCACGCCTTAACAAGCGAATTTGACCGCGGTGATTGATTTCATCTTCAAAAACATGAAACCATTTGAAGTAATTGTTGGCATTTTCGTTTTCCCACCACTCGGTTTCCTCATAGAGCCAGTCGTCAGTACGTTGGGCAAATTCGCTTAAAGTCTTTTCTCTGACTTCGTTTAGGTTGCCGAGGTAGTAGTCAATATCATGACCTTTGAGGCTTTCTTTGCCGATGTCACCCAGTTTTAAACCTGCGTGCCAGCGTTTGGCTTCGATTTCGTTTAGCTTACGGTTTTCAAAGGTCAACACCTGATACAACGTTTCAACCGCAGCCATATGCTCCAAAAGCATGCCTATAGAATTAGTAAAGCTGTGCGGATGGGCGTCAAGTTCATTTTGACTTAAGTTTCTGACCTCGCTCAAGGTAGTTTCTCTGGCATAGCCCATCATGACGATCAGTTCTGCCATGCGCGGGCTGTAGCCTTCAAAGGGAGCAATGATAAAAGGTTTTTGCGGCATCTTAGTCTCCTTCTGGATCGCTTTGTCTGACTTTATCAAGGGCATTTAAAATAGCTTCTGGGGTGGCAGGGTTAGCAAGCTCGAGCGCTTCTTTGTCACCAAATGCAGCAATGGCATCTTTTAGGGCTTCTCTTACTGAAATGGCCAGCATAAATGGGGGTTCGCCAACGGCTTTACTACCATAGATAACCCCATCTTGAGTAGCCCGTTCTAAAAGTCTCGTGGTAAAGGCTTCGGGTATTTCACTAATGGTTGGAATTTTATAGGTACTGGGTGCAAAGGTTCTAAGTCTGCCAACTTCATCCCAGACCAGCTCTTCCATCGTTAGCCAGCCCATCCCCTGAACAAAGCCGCCTTCAATCTGCCCCTTATCAATCATGGGGTTTAAAGACTCACCAGCATCATGCAAGATGTCAACTTGCAAAAGTTTCCATTGACCTGTAAAGCCGTCCACTTCAACTTCACTCACCGCAGCGCCGTAGGCAAAGTAGTAAAACGGCTTTCCTGAGCCTTTAAGCTTGTCAAAGTAGATGTTGGGCGTGCGGTAAAAACCCGTTGCTGAGAGGCTAACTTGGTCAAGATAAGCCTGCGCAACCACCCGTTCAAAGGCAACACGCTCTTTAGGGTGCTGGGCTGGGAAAATAAAGCCATCCTTAAAGCTGAGGTCTTCGGGTGCATTGAGATTGAGTAGTCTAGCGGCAACCACCGCCAGTCTTTGCTTTAGGGTTTCACAGGCATTTTTGACTGCCTGACCATTGAGATCGCTACCACTGCTGGCAGCAGTGGCGCTGGTATTGGGCACTTTGTCGGTGGCAGTTGGCATCATGCGGAAACGTTCTAAAGAAACACCTAAGGTTTGAGCGGCAACCTGCAACATTTTGATGTGCAAGCCTTGACCCATCTCGGTGCCACCATGATTGAGCTGAATGCTACCATCGGCATAGATGAGCACAAAAGCACCTGCCTGATTTAAAAAGGTTGTAGTAAACGAGATGCCAAATTTTACAGGAGTGATGGCAATGCCGCGTTTCAAATTTTGATTTAGGCCATTAAAAAGATTCAGAGCTGTTTTTCGGCTATCAAACCTAGAGCTTGTCTTTAACTCAGACCAGATGCGCTCCAGACGGACATCTAAAAGGTGTTGCCCATAATGGGTTTCATCAAGCTCTTGGTAAAAATTTTGCTCGCGCAAAACCTCGGGTTCTATGCCCAGATGTCTGGCAATCCGCGCCATAATATCTTCAATAATAACCATGCCCTGCGGTCCGCCAAAGCCGCGAAAGGCGGTCTGACTGGTCTTATTCGTTTTACAAACATGACCACGTACCTCCATATGGGGAATGTGGTAGCTATTATCGCTATGAAACATGGCGCGCTGCATAACGGCGTGAGATAAGTCGGTGCTGTAGCCCCCATCAGAATAAATATCTAGCTCGAGCGCCTCGAGCTTTCCCTGTTTAGAAAAACCAACTTTATATTTGCCAAGCATGGGGTGGCGTTTGCCCGAAATCTGCATATCCTGATGGCGTTTGAGTCTAACTTTGGCAGGTCGCCCTGTCTTTTGCGCTGCAAGAGCCGCAACGGCTGCAAATGGGTTGGCCTGGGTTTCTTTGCCACCAAAGCCACCGCCCATGCGTAAACTGGTAACGACCACGCGGTGGCTAGCCACGCCTAAAACCCTTGCGACTACAATCTGCGTTTCGGTTGGGTGTTGGGTTGAAGCATAAACATGCATATTGCCTTCGGTATCAGGTATCGCCCAACTGGTCTGGGTTTCAAGGTAAAAGTGATCCTGCCCACCCATCTCAACTTCACCCTCGAGCGTTAGTTCTGCTGAGGCTAAAGCGGCTGCCGCATCACCCTTGTGCATCCTCTGGCTATCCCCATGAAAACTGTTTTGCTTTATCGCCTGTTTTATGCCGAGGATGGGCTCTAAGGGTTTATACTCAATCTTGACGTTACTTGCCCCACTTCGGGCAGCTTCCATTGTTTCGGCAACTACCCAGACAATAGGCTGACCCCAGTACTGAACCAGTCTTGGAAAAAGCTCCTCGTCATGAACAATGGGGCCGGTATTGTTTTCGCCTTTTACATCTTCAGCATTGAGTACAGTAATAACACCTGGTATTTTTAATGCTTCTTGAAAGTCAAGGTTTATAATCTGGGCATGGGCATGGC
>JAHEBB010000065.1 GCA_024642575.1 Trueperaceae bacterium
GGATAACAACCCCAGCCAGTAAACGTCCATTAGCGTCGCCACTATGCTCGAGCCTTATTAGTCTCGGGTAAAGACCCGTTCCATTAAGCAGTAACTTTTCTGTATTTTGGGCTTGAACCAGGCAAATCAAAATGCCTAAAAACCCAAGTATTATTTGCTTTATATAGTCTTCCATAACTGCTCCCTAGTTTAAAAAATGCTTAGCTATTGGCAACTCAGTGATGAACTCATTGTAAATCGTCCTACTTTAAACCTCGATGATTTACAGAAACGTCTAAGCTTCCAATGTAAATCTCTTATCCTTGACCCCATTCGCATCAGGGCTCATACGCTTTTTCACTGCTGGTATCTTGTTTAATAGACCTTTTATCGGAATCGGTATTAGGTCCGCTCGAGCTTGTTCAGTTTTCTCGAGCTTTATATAGCCTCACGGCATCAAGTTAAAGAAGAATTAGCGTCAGAGACAGTAAAAACGAGTTTAAGTCAAATTTAAGGTTTGGTCTTTTAAACTAGAGCATGAAAGGATTAAACCTATGAATACCCTTAAAGCCCTCCTACTTACCAGTATCTTATTTATTAGTAGTCTATCAGTAGCTCAAACCACTGACTGGAATGCAATTATGCAATCCTATGGCCCTCAATTACAAGCCAGCTATCAGAGCTTTGTCCAATTATCAGGCATGCCTGTTAGTTTTCAAGACTATGTTAGTTTTCTAGTTATTTATCAGCAGCCTCTTTCTACGGCCTACCAGGCGTTTATAGCACAGCAAGGGCAAGTATCATTTGAACAGTTTCTGGTTTACCAAATACTAGCCAATCAGCGTATGGCTCAAAGCTACCCCAATCAACCTTATGCAGGTCAGATCCCAGGGCAAGCTGGTACAAGCGACCCTTATGCTAGCCAGGCTTATCCTAGTTCACCCAATTCGGCAAGTGCTGAACAATTTGGTCTTTACATTCGTGGCAATGGCTATTATACAGACCCCTATTCAGGTGAAGTCGTTGAACTGCCTTATGCGCCTGACATGGGCACAAGTTATGATGTCGGTGGAAGCACCTATAGTATGGATACTAGTGGCTATTACTCGAGCGGCTCAGGGGATGTCTTAAGCCCTTATACCCCAACTGATAGCTCCTCAGGGGAATAAGCTTCTCTCTATTCTTTGATCTATGGAGCGCATCTGTCAGGCTGATCAGCCTTGCCTAAAAGAGTAAGGCTTGCGTTTCTTTTAGAGGTTCAAGACCCATGTCTAGCTTAAGCTTATGGGCAAAACCCTCATAGTATTTGTGGGCTTCGCGCCTGCGCCCACGTTTGAGTAGCTGTTGTATAAGCAATTGCAAAGCCTCCTCATGAACAGGGTCAAGTTTAAGGATACGCTCAAGATAATCGTTATCTTCTCTTGTTTGAGCAGCTTTAAAAAGGACTTGAATCATATCTTCTTTTAATCGCTCTCTTGCTTCTTCAACAAGATCAAGATAAATACCAGGGGCAAACGGAATTCGGTAAAGCTGAGTTGCAGTTTTAGCATCCTGATTTGCCAAGGCAGTTTCAAGTTGCCAGAGATCGACTGTGCTATGTATCAGACCCTCTGTACTTAAATAAGTTGCTAATCCCCAAGGCTCGAGCTCTTTTCTCAGCAAATTCAATTGAACATTAAGATTATTACGCTGTTTGTCTTGCTCTATTTCAGACCAAAGCATTTCAGCGATTTCTTCACGTCGGACTCTTAGCACTAAAAGGCTCAGTATTTCTTTTTGACGGCTACTTAGTTCAAGACTTTTCCCTAAAACTTTAAGCTCAAACCTATTTAACACATACAGCTCAAGGGGTGGAATATCTTGCTGCCGCACCCTAATAGCAGCTTGCCACGAAGATGCCAAAACCGTTTGCAAAGGATAAGCCTTAGCCAATTCAGGTCGTTTTTGCGGTAACTGAGAAAAAGGAATAAGTACAGGTAAAATCTGCTCACGACTTAGGCTTAAGGCAATCAGAGTGTCAAGCTCGGCTTCTTTCTTGCTAAGTAAATAACGCGCTGCTTGTAACTCGAGTTGGACAAAACGTTCATGACCCATTAGAGCTCGAGTCAAGAACGCAAACGCCTCTTTTCTCTTGCCAAGCGCTGCTAAAGCAAGGGCGCGCTCTGCTGCAACTGAGTCAGTATCATAGCCCTCTAAAACGTTTAAAGCCGCTTGAGCTTGACCTGTTTGACGCAAGGTTCGGGCCCAAAGTGTCAAAAGTCGCTCTAAGACCTCAGGGTCCTTATCAAGTGCTTCGCTTTGCTCTTTGAGTTCGGCAAAAACCTCAGGCTGAACAAGCATAGCGGCTTTTTCAAACTGAGCTAGCAAAGCCTCACGCAAATTTTGACTAGCCATGGCCTCAGCCTGCTCAAAATGCTCCAGGGCTTTTACATCACCCAATAAGGCACGGCTCATCCCCTGGCGGTAATGATTAAGTACCACATTAAAAGCATTGTACTGTTCCTGAACAGGGAGGTTTTTTTCAAGACCGGCGATTAAGCTGTTAAGATTACCCCGCAATTCCCAGTTCACCTCAGCAAGATTCAACTCAACAATACTGCGAAAATGGTCTAGACTTTCATCAAGTTTCAGAAATACCAGTGCCTGATTTTGTAATTGCTCGAGCCTTAACCAATCATGAGCACGGTAATAAAAAGCACTGGCATTAATCAGAAAGGAAACGACTCGTTTGGGGTTTGCTTTTAGCAAAAGAGGTTCGGTTTCTTTTAGCAACATTTGAACTCGAGCCTCCTCCTTAGAGGAAAGAATACTAATCAGCCAACCCGAAGCCAAAAGTCTTTGGTCAAGACTCGTTTCTGGGTGCGAAATAACCTCGTCAAGCTTAACTAATGCAGTATCATTTAGACCCAAACTTGAAAGTGCCCAGCCCAGCCCCAAGAGACGACCAGAAGTAACAGCTTCAGGGCACTGTTTATCCAGGAACAAATAACGCTCTGGGTCATAAACAGCCAGCATGTGATTACGCTCTAAAAGCTCTTCAAGTATCTGACTAAGCTGAAGTTTGGCAAGACCCTCTGCTTGTAAGGCTAAAGGCAGACGCTTATAAAAGATCTTAAAAACAGCTCGCGAATCTTCAAGATGGGTCTGTAAAATCGTTTCACTCGCAAGGGAGTGTAGCCTTAAGCCAACCTCAAGCTCTTGGGCCAGTCCAGCTTGAGCCAAGGCTTTGCTATCTTCGCTAAAACTCTCATAAGGCAAGTAAGGAAGACTGGCAAGAAACAAGGCTTCTTGCCAAAGCTCCTCAGATAAACTCTCGCGAATACCTTCCAGAATACTTTCAGCTTTAGGCAATTCACCCGTCAGGGCAGCAAAGTGTAAGGGTAGTGACCAGCCTTGAGATTTTTGCCAAGCCTGCTTGCCAATTCCCTTGTCAATAAAAAGCTGCATGGCCTCATCTTCTGTAAAAGCCAGCGTCGGCGCTGATAGATAAATCAGGCGCTGCTGCGTTTTGAGCCTTGAGAGTTCTAAAGCCTTAAGCCTAGTACGACTTGCCAGCAAAATAAGCCCCTGAGGGTCTTTAAGCAAAGGTGATAAAACTTCGTCTCCTTCAAGATCTTCAAGTACCAGTAAACTTGGTATTGCCCATATCTGATCAAGCAAGACCCCCCAAGCCAGTTCTGGGCTTAGTTCTAAAAGCTGGCAAAGCGCATGTTTGAGATTGCGTCCTTGCACACTTAACCATAAAACACGCCATCCCTCTTTTTCTAAACTTTCTGCCCACTGGCTAGTCAGCACCGTTTTGCCATAACCATAAGGAGCCTCGAGCCAAACCACATAGCCTTTAGAATCTGGTAAAAGCTTTAAAAGGCGCAGTCGCTCAATATATAAATCACTGGTTTTAGGTCGGAAACCAATCATGACTTAGGCTTATTGTACAAAGTTTATAAATATCCTTAGTGACAAATTATGAATACAAATCGCCCTCATAATTTATAAGAACTAATTCTTCAGACTAAGGCGATCTTAAAGGTTTCTGTCAAAATTTAGTTCTTGCCCAGCCTTTTGCAAGCAACAGTCTTGACCTTAGCTTTTTATAAATTACCCTCGTAATTTGAATAAATATTCATATTCTATTAGATTTCCAAACTCGCGTTTGAAGTTTCTACTTCTAGGCTCGAGTCGTGTTATACTCACGGCAACAAACAATTTCTTGCAACTCGCATTCATTTTTTTGCGTCGTGCTTAGGTTATCTGCTTTACTCAAAGATTGGCATTGGCTTGGCTAAGGTGAACAAAGGCTTTTGTAATCGATTGCCAATTTGTTTCAAGCCAAACTATAACTATCTAATAAAGCAGCTAAAGGAGGTGGCTAGAACAATAACGCATAAAGGTTTAGGTTATTCACCTTTCATTTAGGAGAGAATGTAAATGCGAAGAATCATTGGTTACTTAGTTTTAATAAGTCTCTTTTTTGGTTGGGCGCTTGCCCAGGAAAATATCAAATGGGGAGATGATGGCAGCTTAACCATCATTACCCAAGATGACCACGAAGAAATCACCATTCCTGCGGATCAAGTCGGCACCCTTTTTGGCCCTGGTGAGCAACCTTTTGCCGGTCAGCGCATCGCCATTACCGTAAATACGGGCGGCCCTAAAGGTGGTATTTCAGGCCCTTTGCATCAATTACGCCCTGCCTGGGAGCAATTAACAGGTGCCAAACTCGATATTGTTGAAATGCCTCTACCTGAACAACTCCCAACAACCATTAACGATTTGCGCCTTGGCCTCAATCAGTTTGACGGCTTTATCGAAGGTGCCTGGTACATGGGAGAATACATTACACCTGGATTTATTATCCCAATTGATGACTATATCGCAGACCCCCGTTTTCCTCATTGGGATCCTAATTGGATGCCACCTTCCCTACGTAATATTTACACTTGGGAAAACAAATTCTATGCCACGCTAAATGACTCTGACGGTCAAGTCCTTTACTGGCGCAATGACATTTTAAGTGACCCCGAGTGGCAAGCCAAGTACAAAGAAGAAGTTGGCTCTGACATGCCTTTCCCTGTAAAAACCTGGGATGACGTTATTGCCATTTCTAAATTCTTCAATGGCAAAAACTGGGATAGCAATGACCCTGACCCTGACAGTGGCGTCGTACTTCACTTCAAAGTCAATGCCCAAGGTCATTTCCACTTTATGACCATGTCTGCCTCTTATGTGGTTCGCCCTGGCGATACAGTTGACCGCTGCACCAATAACTACTGGTTTGATCCTGCCACTATGGAACCCCTGATTAACCAACCCGGTCATGTTAAAGCCCTAGAGAAACTCCAAGAGCTTGCTCAGTACGGCCCTGAAGCTCAAGCCGCCTGGGATTTGACCGAAGGTTGGGATTACTTCATGCGCGGTAAAGCCATCTTTACTTTCTCATGGGGTGACGTTGGCGCATTGGTTCAAGACCCTACCCGCTCTAAAATTCAGGGCAAACTGGGTGCCTCTATTGTGCCTGGTTCCACAGATGTCTATAACATGTGCTCAAATGCCTGGGAAACCCTTGATGAGCCCAATGTAGTAGGTAATACTGTTGGGGGTTCATGGCAAGGCATTATCTCTTCACGTACACCCAATCCAGAAACCGTGTATAGCCTTTATTCTCTTATGGCAACCGCACCTGTTCATAGCTGGAACACTCAACGTGGCTGGACTGGGGTTGACCCTGGTGTAAGTATCGATTTCTTACCGCCTAATGGCACCGCAACCCTAGAAGGTTACGAAGCCGCTGGCTGGAACCCCGATGACGTTAAGTTCTATACGCAAGCCTACTATGACAACTTCTATGCCAAAACGATGATGCCTTATATTCGTATTAATGGTACAGAAGAGTACTGGCGCGCCCTTGACCAAAACCTTTCTGAAGCCATGATTGGCAGAATGACCCCGCAAGAAGCGCTTGACCGCACTGCTGAAGCCTGGAAAGGCATTACTGAGCGTCGCGGTTTAGACCTGCAACTCAAGCAGTACCAAGAAGCCATTGGGTATCACCCTTAAGTAAGAGTTGTTAGCAGCTAGGGGAGTAAGGGAGTCGTATCTCCTCTACTCCCCTAGCTCTACTTAGACTCGCTGAGAGGATGTCTCTTGCGTTGGAATAGCCCCTTAAAATACGTTTTTCTTTTGCCTACGGTGATTTGGGTTTTATGTTTTACCATGTTCCCGCTTCTTTACAGCTTAAGGCTCAGCTTTTTTCGGGTGAATATCGGTCAAAAAGACATTTTTATTGGTCTGGAAAATTTTGCCAGAGCCTTTAAAGACCCCAATGTCTGGAATGCTGCAAAAGTAACCTTAACCTTTGTACTGGTAGGTGTCAGCATTCAACTGGTTCTGGGTTTACTTTTTGCACTCCTTTTTAACCGAGCATTGCCTGGTCGTAATGTTTTACGCACCATTATGACCTTGCCGCTATTTGCGACTCCTATTGGGGTTGGCTATATGTTCATTACGATTTTTCACGAAGAAGGCGGGTTTATAAGGGCCTCACTCGGAGCTAAAATCCCCTGGTTATCAAACCCGAATTGGGCCATGGTTTCGGTCATCTTGGTTGATGTCTGGAACTGGACACCTTTTGTGTTTATCGTACTTTTGGCAGCACTGCAAAGCATTCCGGAAGAATATTACGAGGCTGCACGTTTAGAAAGCTCGAGCCAGTGGGAGCTCTTTCGCTACATCACCTTTCCCATTTTGCAACCCAGCATTATCTTGGTGCTGATACTGCGTATGTCAGAAGCCTTTAAAGTCTTTGATATACCCTTTAGCTTAACCAGTGGTGGCCCTGGCATAGCAACCGAAACCTTTAGTATGCTCACCTTTAACACCTATCGGCGCTTTTTTGACTTTGGTTATGGTTCGGCCTTAGCGTATCTCTTGCTGATTGCCGTAGCCATTATTGTGACTTCCTTTTTTGGGCGAATCAGACAGGCTTACACATGAAAATGCGACTTACCGCTACCCATATCATTCTTACTGTTTTAGCTTTTGTCGTTGTTCTCATCTGGCTTTTACCGTTTTACTGGGCAGTTAGCGTCAGTCTAAGACCGCCATCTATGACCTTTACCTGCAAAGGGCTTTGTTTTCCTTATCTGCAATTTCCTCCTACGCTAGAGCACTGGAAAACCGAGTTAAGCTCGAGGGAAATGCTAAGGGCGCTGCTTAACAGCAGCATCATTGCCTTTACTGCTAGCTTTTTTACGCTGGTCTTAGGTACACCTGCCGCTTACGCTCTGGCACGTTTTCGTTTTAGCCCTCGACTGGTCGTTATCTTTGCCTTTGTTTTTTGCGCTATTTTGGCCTTTACCGCAGCCAGTTTTGGCGTAGATTGGCGACTGGCGCTCTTAGCTGCTTTTGTCATCTTTTTAGGCTTTGCCATGACACTAGGTAACCGCTTTGAGAAGCGTCTAGGCAATGAAGACATTACCCTCTGGTTTTTATCTCAAAGGTTTTTACCTCCTATTGTTACCGTTGTGCCTTTTTTACTTATCATGAGCCAATTTAAGCTCATTGATACGCGACTCGCTCTCATCTTGGTCAACATCACCTTTAATCTGCCTTTTGCCATCGTCATTATGCGCCAGGCTTTTATTGACCTGCCTATTGAACTAGAAGAAGCAGCCATGGTTGATGGGGCTTCGTTTTTTGGCTCGTTTTACCGCGTTGCTTTGCGTCTTACTGCACCTGTCATGGCAGCTACCCTAATGATTATCTTGGCCTTTTGTTGGAATGAGCTTTTATTTGCTCTCAACCTTGGCACCCTTAAAGCCAAAACGATTCCTGCCCTTCTTGCAGGCTCAGCCAGTACTAGGGGGATTCAGTTCTGGTTTGTGGCCGTCAGGGCACTCATTGCCCTTATTCCTCCTACCATTTTGGCCTTACTTGCCCAGCGCTATATTGTTCGTGGCCTTACCTTCGGAGCAGTTAAGGGATGAAAAGACAAGCCAAGTACCTATTCTTTTTTAGCTATTCTCTTTCACTAGCCCCTTCTTAGGACTCTATGTTACTTGGTATTGACATCGGTACTACCCATAGTAAAGTCGGATTCTACACCCATGATGGAACAGTCTTAGGTCAGGGGAAACTGCTAAATCCTAAAGCTAAGGTTCAAGGCTTCGAGCATTATCTTGCCGAAGAGCTGTGGCAAGGATTAGCTATGCTAATTAAAGACACGCTCGAGCCTTTAAAGCAAAATGTTGACGCTCTGGCTATTTCCAGCATGGGTGAAACCGGGCTTCTGTTAGATAAGTCTGGGGAAATGCTCTACCCCATGATTCCCTGGAATGACTTTCGGGCAAATGCTCAGTGTAACGCTTTGCTTAGCAAGCTTCCTGCAGAAACCTGGTTTAAAATCACCGGTCTTCACCCCAATCCAATTCACAGCATTTTCAAGTGGGTCTGGCTTAAAGAAGAATTTCCTGAAATCTGGCAAAATGTCAATGTCTGGCTAAGTAGTGCCGACTTTATCCGTTATAAGTTATGCGGCGAAATCCATATGGAAATCAGTCAGGCAACTCGCACAATGGCCTATGACGTTGGGCAAAACCTCTGGTCACATGAACTGCTCGAGCTTACAGGTTTATCCTCTCATTTCTTACCCGAACTTGTAGCTGCCAGTGATCAGGTAGGTGAGATTTCAACCGAGGCAGCAAGGCTTACAGGTTTAGCCATAGGAACCCCTATTTATGCTGGTGGACATGACCATGTTTGTGCTTCACTCGCTTGTGGTGTAGTAGCTGCCGATATTGGTCTAGATTCTATGGGAACAGCCGAAGGTTTAACCTTTGGGCTAGCAGGTAGGCCAAACCCAAGTGCTTTTAGAGGCTTTGGCGTGGGGCCTCATGTCGTCAAAGACCACAGTTACCTGATGGGTGGACTCTACAGTTCGGGCGGCACACTAGCCTGGTTTAAAGAGCTTTTTGAACTAGATAGTTACGAAACGCTGCTACAGCTTATTGAGCCCATTGGCCCAGCTGAAGCCCCTTTTTTTATCCCCCATTTTTTTGGTGCCGCACCGCCTTTTAATAAGCCCGATGCCAAGGCAGCCTTTTTAGGCGTCGAGCCCAAACACACAAAAGCGCATTTTGCTAGGGCCGTTTATGAGGGTATCGTCTTTGAACTGAAGCGCCATATTGAAGCCTTTGAAACCCTAAGCGGTTCGCCCTTAACGCTGCTACGCGTTGTCGGTAGTAGCTCTCATAATCAAATATGGATGCACCTACGAAGTGCTATCCTTGGCAGGCGGCTCGAGCTTACCCAAAATCCTGACATGGTGACCCTGGGGGCGGCTCTGGTTGCAGGCATTGGTGCAGGGATTTATCAAGACGCCCAAGACGCTATTGCCCGTAGCTACCAGCAGGGGGCGGTATTTGAGCCAGACCCTGACTTACAAATACGCTATGAGCCCCTTTATCAAACTTATAAGCGACTGGTCACCGCGCTAAACAATTGAGGTTTTTTTATGCCATTTGTATCTGACGGACGCATTCTGATTAAACGTGCTTTTGATAACCATTACGCCATGCCTTCTTTTAATGTTTGCTCGCTCGAGATGGCCAGGGCTTGCGTTGAAGCGGCCGAAGAAGAGCGTGCCCCTATCATCTTACAAACCTACCCTGGTGACCTTGAACAAGGTTCACCCAAAGTCATGTCTGCCATGATTAGAGCCCTTGCCGATGAGGTTTCTGTACCCATTATGCTGCATCTTGACCACGGCGATAGCGCTGATAGGGTAGCCCAGTGCATCCGCGCAGGCTACTCCTCGGTTATGTTTGATGGTGAGGAGTATTCTTTAGAAGAAAACATAAGCCGAACCAAAGCCTTAGCCGATTTTGCCCACGCTGCCGGCGTTTCTTTAGAAGCAGCCGCAGGTAGCTTTGGGGGGGGCGAAGGTGACCACAGCGAAGTGCATTTAACCGACCCTGAAGTTGCTGAAGCCCTTTTGACCAGAGGTTCAGCAGATATGGTCGCTTGCTCAGTTGGCTCTATTCACGGACAATCCAGTCAGTTAGATATTGACAGGCTCGAGGCCATTCATAAACTCGCCAAAAAACCTCTGGTTCTGCATGGTGGTAGTGGTATTCCTGCGGCTGATCTTGCCGAAGCCGTCAAACTGGGCGTGGTTAAAGTCAATATTGGCGCAGCTCTTTTTAGGGCTTTGGTTGGCACCTGGAAGCAAGCTGCCCCTAGCGCGGAGCTTCACTACCCGGTGATTGGCGCAGCCAGAAACGCTTTAAAAGAAGTTGCCCGAAACAAAATTCAGATTATGAAAGCGAGCCATAAGGCTTAGCAAGCCCTTAGCTTAGAACCAAACGTCGTAGAAAGGAGTTACCTTCTTTGAAAACGGGTGCTGAACAAACCTCAATCTAAGTCTCAAGGGCTGGGGCGAGACTCGTTTTCCAAGAACTTAAAGTTATGAAACGTTCATGCTTATTAGGATTTATAAGTGCAAGTTTGCTTATGGGTAGTGTCTATGCCCAAGATGCTGCTACGCGACTTGCTGAAGAACAAGCCGCCTTAAGTCAATTACGCATTCAATTTGTACAAAAAGTTGCAGAGCTCGATGCCAGAGTCAAAACGCTCGAGGCTGATTTACAAACCAACGAACAAGCCTTTAATGCCTTAAAAATACGCTTTGTTCAAGAGATCGCTAGCCGTGAAGATAAAATTGCTGACCTAGAAGCGCAACTGGCTAACTTGCCAAGCTCGAGCGCCGAGAGTTCTGCAACTGACCTGGAAAATCTGCAAGCTCGCTTGGCAGATGAGCAAAAAGCTCTGGCAGATTTGCGCGTCCGCTTTGTGCAAGAAATTGCTAGCCGCGAAGATAAAATTGCTGGGCTAGGGGCGCAACTGGCAGAATCAACAGCAACCGAGAGTACTGCTGATTCACTTACAAGCCTGCAAACTCGACTTGCCGAAGAACAGAATGCCCTGGCTCAGCTAAGAATTCGCTTTGTCCAGGAGATTGCTAACCGCGAAGATAAAATTGCAGCCTTATCACAAACACCTGCACCACAAAACGACACGCAGATGGCCCTTTTGCAAAATCGTCTGACGGAAGAGCAAACCGCCTTAGCCCAGCTTCGGGTTAAATTTGTGCAAGAGATTGCCAACCGTGAAGCTCAGATTCAAGAGCTTTCGGGGGGCCAAACGGATAACAGTCAGGCCCTAGACAAGCTCAAAACGCGCTTAGCTGAAGAGCAAGAAGCCTTAGCTCAATTAAAAATTAAACTGGTACAGGATGTCGCTGCGGCTCAGGCCAGTAGTGCAGGTGAGGGAAAAGTTGCTGACTTAGAGGCGCAAATTGCCTCACTCACGGCACAACTTAGCGACGCACAAAAGCAAATTGGCAGCTTAACTACCGAACTCAGCAATGCTCAAAATGCCTCTCAAGCCCAGCCTGCTACAACCCCCACAACCACAGCAAGCACAACTGCCACGTCTAGTAGCAGTTATCTTGTGGTTAAGGGCGACACCTTGTCCTCGATTGCCTTACACTTTTATGGCGATAGCAGCCTTTGGGGAAAAATTGCTACTGCCAATAACATCGCTATAGAAAATGCCAATGTGCTCGAGCCTGGAACACTTTTAAACATCCCTGCACAGTAAGCTTTAGTTTCATCAACAAAACGGGTTTCATTTGTGAGAAACCCGTTTTTTATTTGTACGGCTAAACCCTAATAACCTACGGCATGCCCATCTTTACGGTGATCACTTCCTGCAATATAACCACCCTCTGTTTTGTAAATGAGCTGCGCCCCACCAAAAGAAAAGTCGGTGCCAAGTTCAGCTTTGTGCAGGATATGCCCTCGACGGGTTAAATCATTTAAAACCTCGTCTTTGAACCCTGATTCAATGGCAACCTCGAGCCCTTCCATAATGCGCCAGCGTGGTGCGTCACTGGCGGTTTGCGGGTTCTGAGCATAGTTAAACATGCGAATAACCATTTGTGCATGCCCTTGCGCTTGCATGGGACCGCCCATGACGCCGTAGCTCATAAGCGGCTGCCCCTTTTGCGTTACAAAAGCAGGGATGATAGTGTGAAAAGGTCGCTTTGCTCCGCCGACTTCGTTAGGGTGGCCTTTGTCTAAGACAAAGCCAGCGCCACGATTTTGCATGCTGATACCTGTCCCTGGTACCACAATGCCACTACCAAAACCGTAGTAATTACTCTGAATAAAAGAAATCATCATGCCATTTTCATCAGCAGCGGTAAGGTAAACCGTACCGCCACGCTCTGGCACACCATGCTTAGGGTCTTGCGCTTTTTTCATGTCAATGAGTTTGGCGCGTTCGGCTAGGTAGCTATCACCAAGCAAATCATCCACCGAGATGTCCATGCTTGCAGGGTCAGAGACATAGCGGTAAATATCAGCAAAGGCCAGTTTCATTGCCTCGAGCTGTACATGGAGACAGTCAGCAGAATCAAGAGGATACTGGGAAACCTCATGGTGTTTTAAAATCCCTAGCATGAGTAAGGCAGCTAGTCCCTGACCATTGGGTGGAATCTCGTGGAGTTCTATATCGCCGTAAGCCTTGGAAATCGTACCGACCCAATCAGCTTTATGATTTGCTAGATCAGCCTCGGTCATCAGTCCACCGTGTTTTTTGGCGTCAGCAGCCATGGCTTCTGCCAACGACCCTCGGTAATAAGCTTCGCCTCGGCTCGAGGCAATCGTCTCTAAAGTTGTTGCTTGATCAGGAAACTTAAACAGCTCACCTGCTTTGGGTGCCTTTCCATGTGGCAAAAAGCCAGCTTTAAAAGCTTCAAACTGCCCAAAAGCTTTAGGAGCAAATGACCAGGCTTTGGCGGTAATCGGTGAAACGAGATAACCCTCTCTGGCATAGCCAATTGCAGGTTCAAACAGGGTTTCAAAATCGAGCTTGCCAAATTTGTTTGAAAGCTCTACCCAGGCAGAAACACAGCCAGGAACCGTCACCGCGTCCCAGCCGCGTAGAGGCATTTCGCTCATCCCTATAAACCGTTCTGGGGTCAAAGCGGCAGGAGAGCGACCAGAAGCATTTAATCCATGCAATTTTTGACCATCCCACAAAATGGCAAAAGCGTCACTGCCAATGCCATTACTGGTCGGTTCAACAACGGTAAGAGTGATGGCTGCCGCCAGCGCTGCATCAACGGCATTGCCACCTTTTAGCAGCATGCGTAGACCTGCTTGAGCAGCCAAGGGTTGCGAGGTAGAAACGATATTTTTTGCCATGATCGGCATACGCTGAGAAACATAAGGGAAGTCAAAATTCATCTAAGTTTTAGCTCCTTATTTTAAAAAGTCTTTTGCCAGCGCATTAAAACGCTCAGCATCTTCGTCGTAGGGAATGGCGCGGCCTGTTAAAAGCTCGAGCCTTACATCTGGGCGATCTTCAAGCATGGGGTCAGCGTAGCGAATCGGGGTAAAGACATCATCTTTTGCCCAGACCAGTAAAGTTGGCTGGGTTGTTTTAGGCCAGAACTCGAGCACAGGTTGCTCTAAAAACCCTGCAAAAAAAGAAAAGGGCGCGTACTCTTTATTAGGGCCTGTTAAATTATCCAGATAAATCTGGGTCAGCTCAGACGTAACTCGGCTTCTGTCCAAATAGACAAAATTAAGTAAGAAAAAATCAAGCCCACTATCGCTATTAATCAGTGACCAAAGAAAAGGCCCGAGAAAGCTAGTACTAAGGCGCTCATAAAAGTCTTCGTTTCGTGCAGAGGTCGTCGTAATAAAGGCTCTGCCCTCTTTGTTTTCAGGGTTAACCAAATCATAGCCTGTTGGGTTTGCCAAAAGCATTTGGGAGATGAGTTCGGGGTTTTCAGCTGCCACGCGAATCGCGTAATCAGAGCCTAAACTTCCTGCCACAATCTTGACGGGTTCGCCCACCACATCCCGAATAAAGTCTTTTAGTACAGCCACATAAAGATCATTGCTGTATTGCCGCGCTCTGGCACCTGAGCGGGCAAACCCTGGCCAGTCAAACGCATAAACACGGTGAGATTTAGCTAAAGCTTCGGTGTTTTCACGCCAGAGATGGCTCGAGTTTCCCGCACCTATACCATGCACAAAAACAACAGGTGAACCCTGAAGACCGCCCCATTCGTAGTAAACGCGCTCTCCCTCTAAGGTCACGTAAGCACTATGTTTAAGACCGGGCAAGCGCGGAGCAGGCGCTATGTCAGCAGCCTCAAAATTAACAGGAATAGCGGCAGGGGCGCAGGCCGAAAACAAAACAGCTATCAGGATAAGGAAACTTAATCTATAAATCATAGTCTCCTAAGCTAGCTCGAGCCTAAAGGGTGCAAAAGGTGCAGGCACACCATTAACGGAGTAAGGTGATTCCGACAACGCCGCCTGCGACAATCAGCAAGGCAGGATGCGCATTAAAGCGAACCGAGGCAACAAAGGCAACAATCGCCAAAAGCCAGAGAGCCCAGTTCCCAAGCCACTGAGGCGGATTGCCTAGCGCTTTAGGAATAAACTCCCAAACCACCAGCGCCAAAAGCGCAATGACTACAGGGCGAACCCCTTTTAAAAAGTTGGCAAACATCGGGTTTGATTGATTACGCAGATAGATGTTAAAGAAAATGACCATAGCAATAATCGTCGGTACAGTCACGCCGAGTAAGCCCATTGCAGCACCGGGCCAACCTGCGACTTTATAACCGACAAAGCCAGCCAGCTTGGTAGCAATGGGCCCAGGTAAAGCGTTGCCAAAAGCAAAGGCATCAAGAAATTCTTCTTTGCTGAGCCATTTTTGTACCTCTACCACTTCATTTTGAATAAGCGGTACAAAGGAGGGGCCGCCGCCAAAACCAAAAATGCCTATCTTGCCAAACGAATAAAAAAGTTGCCAAAGATTTGAAAGCATAATCTACTTTATCTCACCTTAAGGCTCGAGGCTAAGGGTGAGTTTAAAACCTCCTTGAAGTTAATCTCTTGGATCAAAAGCATCACGCAGCCCATCGCCAAACAGATTAAAAGCCAAAACCGTTATAAAAATGCTAAGCCCTGGCCAGATAGCCATCCAGGGTGCTTGATTCATAAAGTTTTTAGCGACATTTAGCATACCGCCCCAGCTTGGGGTTGGAGGTTGTACCCCAAGACCCAAAAAACTCAGCGATGATTCAGCAATGATCGCACCCGCAATGGTAACGGTAGCTTGTACCAAAATAGGCGCAAAACTGTTGGGCAAAATGTAAAGAAAAATAATGCGCAAATCACTCGCTCCTGAAGCCCTCGCCGCCTGCACAAACTCTTCAGCCTTGACGCCTAAAACTTGTCCTCTGGTCAACCTGATAAATGCTGGCGCGCTGGCAATACCAATGGCAATCATGGCATTGGTCAAACTTGGCCCTAGAGCAGCCGCAAGCGCTACTGCCAAAATCAAAAAGGGAAAGGCTAATAGCGCATCGGTAAAGCGCATAATCACTTCATCTAAAAATCCGCCGTAGTAACCCGAAACCAGCCCTAAGGGCACCCCAAACAGCACCGCGATAAAAACAGAAATGACCCCTGCTACCAAGCTCGCCCTAGCCCCAAAAATCACTCTGGATAAAATATCTCGACCATTTTCATCGGTACCTAAAACATAAGTGTCGCTCGGGGGTTTACGCACCGAGACAAAGTCGGGCTTGGCAGGGTCAAAAGGAGCAAGCTGTGGTGCAAATACGGCTATAACCACAAATAAGAGAATGATAATGCCTGCAATAAGGGCAATAGGGCGAGAGAGAAAGCGCCTGAGAGCCCGGTTTTTTAGTTTGAATAGGCGTTGTTTACGCCCCAGTTCCAAACTCATGTCTCATCTCCGCTAAGACTAATGCGCGGATTGGCAAGCGCATAGGCAATATCTACTAAGAAGTTAATCAGAATGTAGGCCGTTGCAGTAAATAGCACGACCCCTTGCACCACTGCATAATCACGGTTAAAAACCGCATCAACCACCAATTTCCCAAACCCAGGAATGGTAAAAACCTGTTCGGTTAAAACTGCTCCTGAAAGGAGACCACCGAGCTGAAGGCCAAGAATCGTAATCACGGGAATCAACGCGTTTCTTAGTGCATGTCTCAAAACCACCACATAACGAATAAGCCCTTTGGCCTGCGCCGTACGGATGTAATCTTGCTTTAACACCTCGAGCATGCTGCTACGCATTTGCCGCATAAGCACCGCTGCCAAACCTGTACCTAAGACAAAGGCGGGCATAATCATGCGCTTTATATTTTCTAGCGGTTCTTCGGCAAAAGGTACAAAGCCTGAAGCAGGTAAAAGATTCCAGCGTACCGAAACAAGCAGTATCAGCATAATACCCAGCCAAAAATTGGGAATCGATAGGCCAGAAAGCGCAAAGAGCGTTCCTAGATAATCGATGAAACTGTTTTTCCTAACTGCTGAGATAACCCCTACAGGTATCGACACCAGAACCGCTATCAAAATGCTTAAAAGCGCTAGCTCAAGGGTAACAGGAAGCTTTTGAAAAATAAGCTGGGTAACGGGTTGATTGGTACGAATTGACTGCCCCAAATTCCCTCTTAAAACCTGACCAAGCCAAGCAAAATACTGCACGGGCATAGGGTCATTTAAGTGGTATTTTTCCCGAATATACTCGATCACTTGTGGGTCTTGCTCTTCACCTGCCAGAATCAGAGCTGGGTCACCTGGCAAAAGCCGCTGAATGCTAAAGACCATGATCGTAACAATAATCAAAGTCGGAATAGCCGTAAAAATACGTTGAAAAACAAAGGGCAACATTATTTTACCTTTAACCTAATGCAAGCAATAAAGTTTTTCTTAGTAGCAAATAGCCTGTAATACCAAGTCCGATAATACATTGCATAAACTCTATGAGATTTATTCCATTCCCATCGGACTTGGTATTTGAGTTTACTCGCTACACTCGGTTTAATTCTTTTGGGAATTAAACGGACTTAGTATAAGAATCTAGGAAAGCGAAGAATCTCTTCGAGTGCCCCAGAAGAGATTCTTCTAAACTTCAACCCTTAGCAACTAGGGTAGTTAATTCAGGCTCACGCCTTGAAAACGAATGATGCCATCTGGGTAGGCATTAAAACCTTCTAGTTTATTGGTATGGGGGAAAAAGAGCTGGGTGTGATAGAGATAGATGATGTGACGGTCGGGCAGGTAAGACATAGCAGCGCTTTTGTAAAGCTCAAAGCGTGCGGCGGTATCGGCTTCTGCCCTTGCACTATTTAAGGCTTCGTCTACTGCAGGATCACACCAACCAGTTTCGTTTAAGTTACCCTCACAGGTTTGGAAAGCATGAATATTGCCATCGGGGTCAATGCGGCCTGACCAGCCAACAACAAAAGCGTCATATTGGCCTTGTTCCTGTAAATCGAGGGCTGTAGCAAATTCGGTGGCAACGATTGAGATATCAAAGCCTGCCTCGCCTGCCAAGGACTGAATGATTTCACCCACCTGAACACCTTGCGGGTTATTGGCAACCATCAGCTCAAAGGCTACGCGCTCAACCCCTGCTTCAGCCAGTAAAGCCTTAGCTTTTTCAACATCGCGGCCCATAATGGGATAATCTTCTACATACCAGGGGCTCGAGGGGGGTACTGCTTGATTTCCTACGATAAATTGACCATCAAACACGACATTATTAATAACCTCACGGTCAATTGAGAGGTCAAAGGCTTCACGTACACGTACATCATTGGATAAAGGGTTGTCACGCGCTTCAGGATTTGAGAGGTTAATGGTAATGCCTTGATAGCCCAGGCTCGCGGCTGAAGGTAGGACCAGATTGGGGTCAGCTTCAATGGTTGCAAGGTCGGTTGCAGCGGCGCGCTCAATCATTTCAAGATCGCCAGATTGCAAGTTGGCTAAACGCACGCTCGAGTCTGGAATGGGTAAG
>JAHEBB010000422.1 GCA_024642575.1 Trueperaceae bacterium
TGTTAGGCCAACCGCTCGGCCCATTTGGATCTATTTGGGTAGAGATGGATTAATAACCGTTTGCTACCTTTTATTTGCAGTTTGGTTTGTTGTGAATAGGTCTGGGCGAGGAATGCCCCTGCTAGCAGCCTATACGCTCGTTGCTTTTGCTTTGGCAAAGGGGGGCTTTGCCGATGCTTTTATTGTTCATGACCCAAGTAGTCCAGTGTTTTTAAAACAAATTTTCTTTGTATTGGTAGCAATTTCCAACTGGATTATGGTGTTATTTATTGTTCTTTTTCCTAATGGGCGTTTTGTTCCGAGCTGGTCAAGGTATTTTATTGGCTTTTGGGTTTTATTTCTTTTGCTATGTTTAATGGTACCTTCGTTTCCTTTAAATTTCCTTTATTTTAAAATAACCGATAGCTCTGCTGCTGCTACTAGTTTTATGTTTACTTGTTATGCTCTGGCAATAGCCTTCCAGGTGTATAGATATGTCTATGTCTCAAATGACCTTGAGCGAAGGCAAACCAAATGGGTTATTTTTGGAATATTGATGGGTCTCGTAGCCGGTTTTTTTGATTATGGCTTGCGTTACCTTAATAGAGTAGGTTTTTTCTCTGTCAACGCTTTAGGAGACAGTCAACCTTACTGGCTTCAAAGATATTTACGTAATATTGCAATGTCTTTAGGTTATTGCGTTTTCCCATTTAGCCTACGTTATGCCCTATCCAGAAATCAGCTGTGGCCAGTTGATCCCCTGGTACGGCGTATTCTTCAATATGGCTCTTTAACGACAGTTGTCGTGTTGATCTATAGTGCTCTCGTTGCCCTTTTAAGTTTGGTATTTAGTCAACGGTTTAATTTTCTAAGTTCACTTTTGGCAACAGGAATTGTAGCTGTCTTATTTCAACCTCTTAGGCAGCGTTTACAGAACCGAATAAATCATTTACTTTATGGTCAGCGTGATGATCCCTATAAGGTTTTGAGTAATTTAAGTCAACAAATGACAGGATCCTTAGACACTCGAGCTAGTTTGCAAGAGCTTTGTGAAAGTACTTCTCAGGTTTTAAAACTACCTTTTGTAGGGGTGTTTTTGCATGAAATGGGTGATAATTTGGTGGCAAGTTTTGGTGAAGTTAATCAAGGTTTGATCAAATTTGATTTGACACATAAGGCCGAGATTATAGGGGTGTTTCAGGTAGCACAGCGAGCGCAAGGAGAACTTTTTAGTAAAAGTGAATTGCTTTTACTAAAAACAATTGCTCAGCAGATTAGTGTTTCTGCTCATAACTATCTTCTTAGTCAAGCTTTGCAACTCTCACATGAACGATTAATTATTAGCCGTGAGGAAGAGCGTAAGCGTATAAGGCGAGACTTGCATGATGGATTAGGTCCAACCCTTGCAAGTACGGCGTTGCAGTTGGAGACAGCCCGAGAACTTATTTATTCAAGGCCTGATGAAGGAGCAAGTATTCTAAAAAGCCTCGAACTAAAAATGACTAATACTTTGGCTGAGATTAAGGATTTGGTTTACGACCTTTACCCCTCTGCAATTGATCAGTTTGGTTTATATCAAGCTTTAGCAATTGGCATTCGGTCATTTGAAACCGTCCATCTCAAAACTGAATATTCTGTTCAAGGAGAGCTTGAATATTTACCTGCAGCTATTGAAGTTGCTTGCTATCGCATCATATTAGAAGCTGTAAATAATGTTGCAAAACATGCTTCGGCAAAAACTGTGATAGTACAGTTGACTAGAAAAGTTTCACAACTTGACATTACTGTTTCGGACGACGGAATAGGTCTCAAACTGCTTGAGGCTAGGGGACTTGGGCTTAATTCAATTCACGAACGTGCTGAGGAATTAGGAGGAAAAGCTACATTTGAATCATTACCTTTAGGAACAAGGTGTACTATTATGCTTCCTATTAGATCTTTAACCTAGCTCTAAAGCCGTTAGGGGTAAGTATGACGTTCTTTAAGTTTTTGTCAGCCATCCGTTTTCCGATCATCTATTGCATTTTGGTTTTAAGTTTCCCAATCCTAGGGTGGCTGAAGGCTTCGCCTTTATATAACTTAAGCAATGGACTCTTTAGTAATTTAACCTCTTCTGAAATTCTCTGGTCAATTTTTTGTGGTGCTTGGTTTGCCTTTAGTCTTACTTTTGTAATTGCACTATTTGTTGACAGTATAGCGTTAGGTACTAACACCCTATTAAGTAGCTCAAAGGGAAAAGAAAAGCGTTCAGAATTACCGCTTATTGCTTGGCGTACCGAGCGCTTATTCCAATACAAGCAACGTGCTCGAAAAGGTGCCCAGCTAAACTCTATAAACCAATTCTCGTTTTATGATAAATGGTTTGGATTACCTTTTGACTGGCATAATTGGCTAGTCTGTCTATTCCTTAGCGGCCCTTTACTTTTTGTCGTAAACATTACTTCTCTTAATCATTTTTGGGCGGTAATTGCAAGCTTAGCTGGCCTCGCGATGGTACTACTATTGGTCTTTTTCTGTTGGCTTATTAGTAAATTGATTTGCGGTGAATCCCTGCCGTGGTCTAAAAATAGTAGCGCATCTCAGTGGAGCCAGAGTCTCAGAAATGTGACATTTGAAATAACCAACCGTTTTGGTTTCAGTTATGTCCTAGATCATTCAGCAAGACGACTGGTTTTGCCTCAAGTATTTGCCTTAGTCATGATCTGCATAGGTTTTTTGGTTTTTATCGGTATTCGTGTTCTAGATCAGCATCGCCACCTACCAAGTTTGGCATTTTTATTTGTCATTGTTATTTTTGCGTTATATTTTTTTGGATTTTTTAGCTTTCATACACCAATACGGTTTGGGACATCATTCACTTTCTGGTTTTTTCTTTTGCTTATAGCTATAGCTTTGTTGCCTATTTATTTCAAAATTACTGCCTTTGGAATGTTTATCCTTTATCTGGTTCATCTATTTAATGGCTTCGGTTTTCAATGGCCTCTAAAAAGAACGTTTACCATTTTGTTCCTGGCTCTTTTTTGGATTGCTGCCCCCTTAGTAATCTTTTTTCTTCCCCAATTTTCTTTGGATGATTACACTTTTGATGTAACTCAAGCCGAACCTGGAAACAACTTAATTGAACCTAGTGAACTGCTTAGAAGTAAGAAGAAGCTTGTAGTTTTTGGCATTATGGGCGGTGGGATAACAGCAGCAACCTGGTCAACGCAGGTGCTCGACCAGCTCTTCACGTATATTCCTGAGTTGAAAAATGATGATACTGCGCTTTTGTTTAGCAGTGTTTCAGGTGGTTCGGTTGGGGTTGCAAATTACCTTTTTTGTGCCTACGCGGAGGATAAAAACCAAAATTGTTTTTTGGAATCAGAATTAAACAAAGTGCCCGCCAATCATTTCTCTAAAGATAAATCAATACTAAAGGCACACTTAAACGCCCAAAAATCAAGTTTAAACGATGTTGCGTATGCGCTTTCCTATGGAGATGTATGGCGGTTTCTACTTCCATTTCCAATAATCAAGTCGGTTTATCAATCTGTTGAAGATCGGGGTCGTTCTTTAGAAGCGAGATGGAATCGTAATGCTCGAGAAGGTAATGACAATTTACCTGAAACACCAAGTCTTTATGATCTTGTACCTTTAATGCGAGCAGGTAAAGTGCCAGCATTCATATTTAATGCAACTGCTTTGGAAACAGGACAAAGAATTATGATTACTCCAATCAATTTTAGTTCTGAATCTGTTAAGGAGTATACGCCTGAAAATGAACCTCCGCAGCGAGCACAAACTTTAAGTGAATACCTTGGTTACAACAGTAAAGAAAGACTGGGTAGTCAAAAAGATTTTGACTTAGATTTATGGACTGCAGCACGACTATCTTCATCGTTTCCCTATGTATTGCCCGCTTCCCAAGCATACCTGAAGGGCAAACCCTTATGTGATGTTTTAAAAGAGAATAATGCTGATGCCAAGGAGGACACTTATGTACAGTGTGGCCATCATTTTATTGATGGGGGTTATCATGACAATTACGGGATACTGTCTCTCTTGGACTTTCTTAATCTCATCTTGGACAATGAGAGCTTACGAAGGCATTTAGAAAATATAGTCATTGTGCAATTACGCATGACCAACTTCAACAAAAAAGATTTGGTTGGGTATCCGACCTTTGTTACTGAAATTGCTGGCCCACCTTTTGGAGTATTAAATATAAATGGTGGCGGTAGCAGGGCAAGAAATGAAGTCTCTTTAAGCCAGTTTGTGGATGCTTGGTCAAAGCTTGACAATTCACCAAAGTTTGAGGTTGTTTCAATCATCCCTGATGAAAGGGTGCCAGGACCTTTATCTTGGCACCTTACAATGTCTGATTTATGCACCTTGTACTTCCCCAACTATTTAAGTACAGAGGATTCACGTTATTGTACAAACAGAGACTCGGTACAGGTTTTTGACTTCGAAAATGTGAAACTTCGTATAATAGAAGGCTTGAAACCAAAAGACCTTCCACCTACTTTTAGACAGTAATTGTCCCATTTTACCTACAGGCAAAACAGACCTGTAGGTAAAACCTGCAATTTCCCGAGGGTTTCCTGAATTTCGTGTTTACGACTCTAGGCAGTAATACTGCAAGTCAGGAGACACGAAATGGGAAGACGACGGAAACAAGAATCAGTTATGAGTAATGAAATACTAGAAGAGCT
>JAHEBB010000066.1 GCA_024642575.1 Trueperaceae bacterium
TATCGCACTTAATTTTCTGGCCTTGGGTTTAGGCGTGTCCTTGACAGGGGTTTTGGCAGATAGTTTAGGTCTTCAAAGAGCTTTTTGGCTAACAGGTTTTATCGCCTTTTTAAGCCTGCCAGCTATCTGGTTTTTACCCAAACAGAGATCTATTATTAACTAAAACGCTTAAGGAGCTTCTAGCTGAAAATTCAGGATTTTTCGGCTAAAGTTTAAGCGTTAAGGGCTGTGAAATACTACAGTTCTTGCAAAAGTCAGAGTAAACACCGATTTTCATTAGCTTTGTCGTTGCTCATTGAACATGATGTATCTGAATTCATTGAACATGATGTATCTGAATTCAGTTGATACTTTCGCAAGAGATCAACTGTTTTTATTAGATTGCTATTTACTTGATTACGTTTAGTGAGCAATACGTTTATTAAATCTAGATCTTAAATTGACCTGATCATAGTGTGCCTGGCAGGTTTCACAGGTAACAATATCCATCAGGGTAAATTTATCACTGGCATAAATTGGGATAAATAGAGCGTAAAAATAGTATTTGCTTTGGGTCCTTTGATAGGGCCTGATTTTGCCACATTTTGGGCATTTAAATTCGCCCTTTTCAACGATGTAAGTTCTCGGTTTAATTCCCCACAACATAGTGCTTTGAAGATATCATGCCGACGCATTTTGGTTCCGACAAACGTCACATACAAAGTTTTTAAAATGAGGTAGTCATGAGTGTTTGCTAAAGACTGAAAGCTAAGTGTCAGTAAAGTTCTCGGCTGCTGGATAGACTAGGCGCTAGTGTTTTAAAGAAAATAGTGTTTTAAAGAATAAGGTGATGATCATGCTAGAAGCTTCAAATCCAGCTGCCCAAGGTTTTTCAACTGAGCGCTTATCGCGCGTTTCAGGCTTGCTCGAGCGCTATCTTAAAAACAAGTATCTGAACGCGGCATCTGTTTTGATAGCACGCAAAGGGCAGATTGTTCATTTGGAAGCAATAGGCAAAATGGGTGAAGATGGTAGAGAGCTTAAGGTCGATAGCCTATTTCGTATTTACTCTATGACCAAACCTATAACGACAGTAGCAGCACTGATGCTATTTGAAGAAGGCAAGCTACTTCTAGATGACCCTGTAGAGCGGTATTTACCAGCTTTTAAAACCACCAAAGTTCATGAAGCATCTGAACCCAAAGGCTTAAAACTGGTGGCCCAGGAACGCCTCATGACCATCCGTGACCTTATGACCCATACCGCGGGTTTAAGTTATGGCTGGTTTGGCGACACACCTGTCGATCATCTTTACCGCGAAAGTAAGGTTTCACCTTATGCAACCAACTTAAAAGACTTTGTAGCTTTTTTGGCTTCGATGCCGCTGGTTTTTCAGCCGGGAAGTCACTGGCGCTACAGTCATGCTACGGATGTCTTGGGCCATCTTATTGAAGTGGTTGCCGATGAGACTTTAGATAGTTTTATGAAGCGGCGTATTTTTGAACCTTTAGGCATGATAGATACCGACTTTGGCATTCCTAAAGCTAAGGCTGATAGGTTGACAACGGTTTACTGCCCGAGTGAAACCTACAGTTTTACGCTTGATTACTCCGCACTCGAGCCTGGTGTGCCTATTTACCCTATAGATACGCCTGAAAAAAGCCTTTTTATAGAACCAAAATTTTTAAATGGTATTGCAGGAGGGGGTGGCTTAGTCTCGAGCCTGCCCGATTACTTCAGGTTTACCCAGATGCTTGCCAACAAAGGTGTGCTTGATGGGGTAGAACTATTGGGTCGTAAAACCGTTGAACTTATGACGATGAACCATGTGCCTCAAGCCATCCGACCTTTAGAAACAGGGGGAAACCCTATGCCTGGTACAGGCTTTGGCTTGGGTGTGAGTGTACTTGAAGATCGTGCAGCTGCGGCTACGCTCGAGTCAGAGGGCAGTTATGGTTGGGGAGGCGCTGCCATGACCAATTTCTGGATTGACCCTGTAGAAGAGATTACTGGCATTTTCATGACGCAGTTTATGCCCTCCGATTTTTACCGCGTGGTGCGTGAATTTAGAGTCTTAGCCTATCAAGCGCTAAGGAATTAAAGCAGGATGTTTGATATTGACCGTGCGCGCCGCGAAACCCGAGCATGTGAAAACCTGATTCATTTTAACAATGCTGGTTCTTCGCTTATGCCGAGCCCTATAAGTGACACTTTGCATGCATTTCTAACCAAAGAAGAAGAGTTTGGTGGCTACGAAACTGCGCATTTAGAAGAGGCAGCGCTCGAGCGTTTTTATGCTTCCTTTGCCAAGCTTTTAAACTGCGAAAGCTCTGAAATTGCCTATGTTGAAAATGCCACCAGAGCCTGGGATATGGCGTTTTATTCGTTTAAGTTTAATCAGGGCGATAAGATTCTGACGACCATCTCAGAATATGGCAGCAATGTCATTGCTTATTTGCAGCAAGCCAGGCGTTATGGCGTAGAACTCGTTTTTGTGCCCAATGACGACTATGGTCAGATAGATGTTGAAGCTTTAGGAAAAATGATTGATGGGCGTACCAAGCTTATTTCTATAAGCCATATTCCGACAGGAGGTGGTCTGGTTAATCCTGCCAAAGAAGTGGGCAAAATTGCTAAAGAAGCGGGCATTCCTTTTCTTTTAGATGCTTGTCAGAGTATTGGGCAAATCCCACTAGATGTCAAAGACATAGGCTGTGATATGGCTTCAGGTACTGGGCGTAAATATCTGCGGGGGCCAAGAGGCACAGGCTTGCTTTACGTTTCAAAGGAATGGGCTAATAGGCTCGAGCCGCCTATGTTAGATCAGCACGCTGCTAATCTTATTTCGCCAAGCCAGTATGAAATAGAACCTGGTGCCAAGCGTTTTGAAAACTGGGAACAGTATTTTGCAGGTAAAGCCGCCCTTGGTGTTGCTGCAGATTACGCTATGGCCTGGGGCTTAGAAGCCATTCAAAGCAGAATTTACGCTCTAGCAAGTTTATTAAGAACGAAACTGACTGCTATAGACGGTCTTACCGTAACGGATGAAGGCAAAGAACAATGCGGCATTGTGACCTTTATGACGGAGCAAAAAACACCCCCAGACATTAAAGCAGAACTCGCCAAACGTAGGATCAATGTGTCCACACCCGCAGGCTCAGGTAGTCTGGTGTCCTTTCAGCACCGTGGTCTTAGCCATTTGGTAAGAGCGTCTTTGCATTACTTTAATACCGAAAAAGAAATTGAGACTTTTTGTGACGCGCTGCAAGAAATCTTAAATGCCTGAATCAAGAGTTAGAGGTTTGACGATGCTTTTAGATGCAGGTCTCATTTTAATAAGCAGCAGTGATGGGTGTAAGATAAGCCGATATAAAGGATGAGTTTTACTTAAGGAGAAACAAGGTGTTCTGGAGTTCTTTGCATGCAGCATAATATTCCCCTGGATAAACTTGGGCCTTATGCCGAGCCGATGGCAGATGCCGTAAGTAGCTGTGTCCATTGTGGTTTTTGTCTGCCGACTTGCCCGACTTATAAGGTCATGGGTGAAGAGATGGACAGCCCGCGTGGGCGCATTTTTTTAATGAAAGAAGTGCTTGAGGGTAAGCTCGAGCTTGAAACAGCCACACCCTATATAGATAACTGTCTTGGCTGTATGGCTTGTGTAACAGCCTGTCCTTCAGGTGTACAGTATCAAGATTTGCTGACCCCCTTTCGCGCTCTTGCCGAAGAAAAGCGTGAGCGCAAACCTATGGATAAAGTCTTGCGGCGTTTTGTGCTTGAAACCTTACCCTACCCTCACAGGTTTCGCATGGCAGCCTTTTTAGGGCAATTTGCCAAGCCCTTTAAAGGTTTGCTTAAAGGTCGTATGGGCGATATGCTGGCGCTTTTGCCTGACACTTTACCTAAAGGCGCATTACTCCCCGTTCAAAAAATTGCTGAGGGGGAAACCAGAGCCAAAGTTGCGCTTTTGGCAGGTTGTGCTCAACAGGTCTTAGAGCCTGACATTAATATAGCTACACTCAATGTCTTGGCGCACAATGGCGTAGAAGTTTTTATTCCAGATGAGCAGGTGTGTTGCGGTGCTTTAGCCGCGCATACGGGTGCTATGTGGCAAGCAAAAAGCTTTGCTAAAGAAAATCTCAAAGTTTTTGCTAAGCTCGAGCTTGACGCTATTATTACCAATGCAGCAGGTTGTGGTAGCGGTTTACACGAATATCCGCTCTGGTTAAAAGGTGAGGCCGAAGAAGAAAGCGCAAAAAGCTTTGCCGCACAAGCTCAGGACATAACCGTATTTTTAAGCAAGCTTGGCATCAAAGCGCCGCCTGCGCCTAAACAGCCTTTAAAAGTTGCCTACCATGATGCTTGCCACCTTGCCCATGCTCAAGGTGTAGTTTATGAACCAAGAGAACTGCTTGGCATGATTCCTAATGTGCAGGTTTTTGACATTGCCGATAGCGAGATTTGTTGTGGCTCTGCGGGTACTTACAATATTGAGCATCCCGATACAGCCTTTAAACTGGGGCAGGAAAAGGCCAAAAACGTGCTCGCCACAGGTGCAGATATCGTCGTAACAGGCAATATTGGCTGTATGACCCAACTTAGAACGCATCTGAAAGAGAAAGGCATTCCTGTGATGCACACGGTTCAACTTTTAGACAAACTTTACCGAGGCGAACTTTAGTGAGAAGGGATGCTAAGTATGTCTGAAGCGCTTTTAAATCGACTCAAGACGCTTTTTCCTAAAGACCGACTTCTGCATAATGAAGCGCAAGTTTTGCCTTATGAGTCAGATGGTCTAACCGCGTTTCGTTCTAAACCTTTAGCGGTTGTTTTACCCGAAACCCAAGAAGAAATTATTGAAACCGTTAAGCTTTGCTATCAGTATGATGTTCCCTTTGTAGCTCGGGGAAGTGGTACGAGTCTTAGTGGTGGCTCAATGCCTATTGCTGATGGCGTGGTGATTGCGCTTAACCGCATGAACCGCATTTTGCATTATGACGCTGCTGAACGTATTGCGGTAGTTGAGCCAGGTGTTATTAACCTTTATGTAAGTAAAAAAGCTGTGGTAGATGGGCTTTACTATGCCCCCGACCCCTCGAGCGGCCCTGTTTGTACCATTGGTGGCAATGTTGCCTTTAATAGTGGGGGAGCGCATTGTCTTAAATACGGCATGACCTCAAACCATGTTTTAGGGCTCAAGGTGGTTTTACCTGATGGTGAAGTAGCTGAGCTGGGTGGTGAAAGCCTGGAAATGGTTGGCCCTGACTTAACAGGCATGTTCTGTGGGTCTGAAGGACTTTTTGGCATAGCGCTCGAGGTAAGCCTGCGCCTGCTTCCTAAACCTGAAGTGTTTAAAACCATTTTAGCTGCTTATCACAGTCTGGCAGACGCCGGGCAAGCTGTTGCCGACGTAGTGGCTTCGGGGCTTTTGCCTGGAGCGATGGAAATTATGGATAGATTGGCTATGGACGCCGCCGAAGCTGCTGTAAAAGCTGGCTATCCTGCAGCGGCGCAAGGGCTTTTGATTGTTGAATTAGAAGGCCCAGTTGAAGAGGTCGAAGCAGAGTTTCCAAAACTCATGAAGGTTATAGAAGCCTCAGGAACTTACGAAGTTCGGGTTGCCAAAAACGAAGCCGAGCGCATGAAAATCTGGAAAGGTCGCAAAGGAGCCTTTTCAGCCGTTGGTCGCTTAAGCCCTGATTATGTGGTGCAAGATGGCGTGGTGCCACGTACCAAGCTGGGTGAAGCTTTAAGAGAAATTGAGCGACTTAGCAAAAACTATGGTTTGCGCGTTGCCAATGTTTTTCATGCAGGAGATGGCAATTTGCATCCTCTCATCCTTTATAACGGTAAGGTCGAAGGCGAATTTGAGCGTGCCGAAGAACTTGCGGGCGATATCTTAAAACTTTGTGTTGATTTAGGGGGCGCAGTTACAGGTGAGCACGGCATCGGGGTGGAAAAACTTGCGTATCTGCCTTACATGTATAGTGATGATGATATGGATTTAATGCGCTATCTGCGTAAATCCGTAGATGACAAGGAAATTGCTAACCGTGGCAAAATGCTGCCATCCAATAAAGCCCCAGCCCTGACAATGCACGGCGCGCATCCCCTAGAAAAACAAGGCATTGCCTACAGAGAGTAACTAACAGAGAATAAGATGACCAATTATCAAGATCAGCTAGCAACTTTACGAGAAAGTATCAAAACGAATTCTACGCTCAAGGTTAAGGGCGGAGGGACAAAAACGGCACTCTCAGCAGCTGCCAATCTTGACCTAGGCGGTCTTTCAGGTGTGCTCGAGTATGATCCCCAGGAATATACGCTTACGGCTCTGGCCGGAACACCTCTAAAAGAAATAGAATCCTTGCTGTTAGAACATGGCCAGTACATGCCCTTTGACCCTGTTCTGGTAGACGCAGGCTCGACACTTGGAGGCGCTATTGCCAGTGGGTTATCAGGTCCAGGTCGTTACCGCTACGGGGGGATACGCGATTTTTTGCTGGGCATTCAGTTTTTTGCCGGCACGAGTAAATTGCACAAAGGTGGCGCAAAGGTCATCAAAAATGCATCAGGCTTTGACCTGCCTAAGTTAATGGTGGGTAGTTTGGGTCGGTTTGGTGTTTTAACCGAAGCAACCCTAAAAGTCTTTCCAAAACCTGAGGTTTTTACGACCATGCAGTTAGAGGTAGGTAGTTTGGGGGGAGCGCTCGAGCTGGTAAAAAAACTGGCTACCAGCTCCTTTGAACTAAGCTGCCTAGATTTTAGCTCTGAAGGTAAGCTTTTCTTGCGTTTTGGCGGCTTAAAAGAGGCGAGTCAAGCACGTCTTAAACGAATCCAAGACTTTTTAGGGCTCGAGTCTGAAGTCGTTACAGATGCAGCAGATAACGCATTTTGGCAAGGTGCCCGTGAATTTGCTTTTGTGCCTGAAGGCTTTGATCTGGTAAAAATACCGCTGACGCTTTCAAAGATTAATGCGCTCGAGCCTCAGCTAGATACATCTTATCTGCGTCGTTATAGCGTGGGGGGCAATGTGCTTTATCTGGCTTTGCCTCAAGATGCTAATAAAATTGGGCTTTCTAGTCTTTTGCAAGAACATAAGTTAAGCGGTCTTGCCTTAACAGGAAGTTGGGCATCTCCTTATTTGGGGAAACCCTTAGATGAGGTGTTTGCTAAGCGTTTACTGGCGGTTTTAGATAAAGATGAAAAGTTAAACTAAAAAAGCTCGAGCACAGGCTCGAGCTTTTTTAGTTGCCAAAGATTTATTTACTTATCTTCAATAAGAACGATATTATCGACATACCCTGTGGCATTTAGCGTAGAAACATAGATACTCGCTGAAGTATAGGTGGAACCCGTTTTAAAAGTAACAGCTTTACTGGTGTAGTCACTAAACCAGAAGTTCTGGTTGAAATTTATACCGCCGTAGTCAGAAACACCAATCTGCACAGGCTCATCGGCATTTGTCGTTTTACCCCACCCGACTAGGGTGTAAGTAGTATTGGGCTTTAATCCGGTAAGCCAGATGCCAGCACTGCCCCAAGGATTGACTTGTAAACCGTAAGAACCACTTTGGCGAACAGTACTGCGACTAGCACTGTTTAGCCACCAACCACTGCTCAAAGCACTTTCAAAGCCACCATTAGGGAATAGGCTGGTTGAAGTTTTGTATTTGCTGGTACTTGGCTCGGTCCAACCTGGAATGCTGCGTAAAAAGTTAGCGACATTTAAAACACCTTCACCAATGGAACCCTGACTATATTTACCACTGTTTCTATCCCAGTAATCACCGGAACTATAACCACCTTTGGTAAGTGCGTCAAAGAGTTGCGTTTTAGCGGCTGCGGGTGCATCGGCGTAGCCAAGGGCTAAGGCACCTGAGACTAAAGGAGCCGCAAAAGATGTGCCTTTAAAGTAACCAATTTGATTGCCCGGGAAGGTGCTGTAGTTCTTTTCGGCGGGTGCGTTAATGGTGAGACCACTACCATAGCTGGTAAAGCTAGATAGATTGTTATTATTGTCTACACTACCAGCTGAAATCAGGAAAGGATGAACCTGATCCCAGTAAGCATTTTGGGCTGGGTAGGTTGTACTATTGACACTTCCGAAGTTACCTGAAGAAGCAACGACATAGACACCGTTAGCTCGAGCATATTGAATAGCAAGAACCAGTGACCAGGAGTAATCGGTTGCGCCTAAAGAGAGGTTAATGACTTTGGCACCTGAATTGACAGCGTAAAGGACGGCTAAAATAACATCATCTAAATCGCCTTGACCGTCGCTATCTAATACGCGAAGGGGTAAGATGGTGGCTTTTGGTGCAACCTGTAAAATCAGGCCAGCAACAGCGGTACCGTGACCATAGCCTTGACCACTTGAAGAACCTTCTTGAGGCAGATTGTCATTATCAACGTAATCGCGCCACATGCTGCTAGGAGCTAAGCGACCACTAAACACGCTGTGATTAACATCAACACCGGTATCAATAACAGCGACAGTTACGCCCGAACCAAAGTTACGTGTAATAGCGTGAGCTTGGGGCAAGTTGATTTGGTTCCAGATGTTGTTATTTTCTACAGGCGCAGGTACAGGTGTTCCACCGGCCCAGGCACTCCAACCCCCAGCCCAGGCACTAAAGCCACCGGCCCAGGCGCTAAACCCACCTGCCCAGGCAGAAAAGCCAGCAGCATTTACAGGAGAGCTAAAGCGGTCAATGTTTGTTTCGGTTGTTAGGGTACTTAACTCGGCGGCTTCTTTGCTAAAGCCAAGCATGGCAAAGCCTGCTTCTTTATCAAAAATAAAGGCTTTACCACCATAAGCTGCTTCGATAGCTGTTTTTGAGTCAGCTTCATTTAGCTTGACGCTAGCTACATAGTCAAAGCTCGAGTTCGTTGGCGCGGGTGTACTGCTACAGGCAGCAAATAGTAAAATGATGAGGACTAAGAGACTTAGCCGCAAGGGGTTTGAAACGACGTGATTCACAACGTGACCTCCAAAGTCGGTTGCGCTACTAGCTCACTGCTTTTTTGAGCGCCCAGGTTATAAAAGCAGTTCATGGCTCCTTGGAGAACCCAAATATAAGTTAAGAGTCTTATATTCACTTTGGAAAGTAGCAAAACGACTATGACAATTTTCTTACGCCTTTTAAGATGGGCTGATTAAAGACAAGGACTGTGTGTTTGAGCAGTCTTACTGGGCTATTAGGAACTATTTCTCTTAGCGTGTAAAGCTTAATTTAAATTGAAAACGGCATTTTATTACCTAAGCAAAGTCGGTAAAATCCCTAGATGCATTTAGGATGATGAGTTGGGCACACTTCAGTTTCGCTTAAGTCAAACTTCAGAATGGCTTAAGCCTAGTCGCTCATACTTCTATCAGAAAAGAAATGGAGGTAACAACATGTATAACTTGCTTATCACCATCATGATTGTGTTTTTTAGCACGGCTTTAGCCATAGATATAAGCGACGGAAGTCAGTTGCAACTGAAATCTGAAGAGGGAAGTTTAATTGGTTTAGGTAATCGGGAAAATGATGAACTCGAGCTAAAAGTTCTTTTTGGCGTGAGCGGTCCCTTAAGGCTCGAGCTACAAGATGCTCAGGGAAACCCAGAAGTTTATAGTGCTGTGCTTGATGATAAAGGGCGTTTACTGATTTTTGAGTTTGATACCTGGGTTGACCTGGGGGATTTGTTGCAGTCAAAAGGTATCGAATTTAAGCTCGAGCGCGAAGATGATTTATCGGGTATTGCTCAACTTGACGCATTACCTAGTTCAAACGATGAGGATAATTCGCAATCAACGGATGATTAAGAAAAGCCATGGGATAATCAACACGAGAGTGATTAAATTATTACTAAACTAAGTTGGCGTAAAGGTAAGCTTAAGATCTTATAGGAAAAGGTATGACTCATTTGAAACAAGCCGAACTATTCGGATTTGCTAACAAAAGGAAGATTAAAGAATACGCACTTGTACGTTTGCTTATGTTTATCTTGGCTTTAGGGCTAAGTCTAGCTTTTGCTTTTGACCCCCAAGAAGGTACAGAAATAGTGCTTACTGATAGCTCAGGCGAGACCTTATTGGGCTATGGGTTGGTGCAAGGGCAACAGTTAAACATGGATGTTTCTGAGTTGCCAGAAACGTTTCTTTTATTGGTCATCAGTCCCGATGGTAGTTTTGAGACTTTAAAAGCTAATAGGCTTGCTGAAGGGATTGAGCTCGAGCTTTCCTCTGGGGAGACGACCTTTTTGGATCGCTGGCTGGCGGGGAAAAACATAGGTTATAAATTAAACCGTATCAAGAAAGATGATCTGAACGAAGGCGATGATTCAGGTCGTAATCAAAGTGATGATGCTAAACCGGGAGACAATACAGGCCCGAGAAACAATGAGCCAAGTGGTGATAATTCTGGCAAGAACCCAGATGATAATAAGAATGATGGCAACAAGGATAATAGCGGGCCAAGCCAAGATGATGGCAACAAAGATAATAGTGGGCCAAGCCAAGATGATGGTAAAGGCGAAGATAATAGTGGGCCAAGCCAGGATGATGGCAAAAGTGATGAGCCTAAAGGTGAGGATGGTAGCGGCTCCGGACAAAATGACGGCAAAAATGATAATGGCGGTAATGACCAGAGCAATGATAATGACCACAGCGACGATAAGCAAAACGATGAAAATAAAGATAAAGGCACCGTAGATAACACGAACGGTTCTGATAATCCTAGCGACGAGCATAAGGGTGAGGACCAAGGTGACCCTAAGGATGACAAGGGTAGCGAAGATGGCAAAGAGGATCATGGCTAAGCAGACGGCTTATGCTTTGCTTTTTTGTTCTTTACTACCAGGTTTTTTACTTCCAGCCTGTGCCCCTGCGGTAAGAACAGGTCAGCAACTTGTGGTTTTTGCTAAGTCAGAGCGTTTTGGCCCTCTGGCCTTTTCTGATTTAGAAAAGAAAGCGCTTATGTCAGACGCGCTTTTAAGCCAAAACCTTAAAGCTTTGACCAAACAGGCAAGGTTTAGCGTGTTAAGTGGTGACGCAGTGATCGTGTCAGCAGTTGCACTTTATCAAGTCGATGGACGGCAACGTCCCCCAAAACTTAAAGCTGGTTATGAATTTGAATTGCTTACAGGTCAAGATAAAGAAGTAAAACTTCGTAATGAAGATACTGGGCTCGAGGCGGTAGTCTCATTGGGTTTATGACAGCGTCTATTCTGATTATCGAAGATGATGAACGTTTGGCGACTTTGCTTGCTCAAGAATTAAGCCAAGCTAAGTATCAGGTTTATATAGCAGGGCGAGGTTCAGAAGGCTTATTTTTGGCAGAAACGCAAACCTTTGATTTAATTGTCCTTGACCTTAATTTGCCTGATATGGACGGGATTGAGATTGCCGAGCGCTTAACAGGTCAAAGTATTCTGATGCTAACGGCCCGAGGTGATGTCGAAAGCCGCGTTAAAGGACTCTATGCAGGGGCGAGTGATTACATGACGAAGCCCTTTAGCACCCAAGAGCTTTTGGCGCGCATCCATGTTCGCTTGCGTGAGCGTCAGCAAAATGATGACTTAAGCTATGCCAACTTAAACCTAAATGAAGGCTCGAGCAGTCTTACTATTGAAGAGCAGAGTTTTGTTTTGCCCGAGCTCGAGTTTAAACTTTTAAAACTTTTACTTAGCCACCCGAATCGACTTTTTTCTAAAGAAGCGCTCGAGGCGCAGCTTTATGGCGGCCTCATGCCTGGCTCAAATACCATCGAGGTCTTTGTTTACAATTTGCGTAAGCGCATCCGTGATGCCGGCGGTGAGGATGTTATCAAAACGGTAAGAGGCAAAGGGTACATGGTCCGCTAGCCATGCTGCGGTTTCGCCTCAGCCTACTCCTGATTTTTAGTTTGCTCCTTAGCCTTATTGCCTTTGGTTTTTTGGCAGATTCGCTTTATTACCGCTTACAAATTAAGCAGTCAGAGCAACTCCTAGAGCGTGACTTGGGCAGGGTGCAGGCAATGGTAGAAAATTCGACCTTGGGTACGCGTTTTGTTGAAAATGACGCGGCCAATTTTCGCTTGCAGTTTGTCTCGAGCGCAGGTCAGGTGATTATCCCTTTAGGAGAAGAAGCCTTGCCGCTATTTACTAACGTGCAACAAAGTCGTATGGATGGGCAATCTTATCTTATTTCCTCGCTACCCTGGCGACTACCCAGTGGCAATGTCAGGGGCAGTATCCGTCTGGCTCTTAATATTAGCGATATTAGCGCAACAAGGCGCTTACTCTTTAGCAGTCTGGCAACGAGCGCTGCGGTTATTGTGGGTTTAGCTCTACTTTTGAGTTTAAGTATTTTGCGGCGTGCTTTGAATCCTTTACAGCTCCTGGCTTTACAGGCCGAAAAAATTGATCCTGCCCAACCTAAACTCACCGCCTATGAGGGCCCCAATGATGAAGTTGCTTCTCTTGCCAAAGCCCTTGACCGAACGCTGAGCGCCATTCGTGAGCGGCAACAAGCCGAACGTGACGCCCTTGCTGAAATTGCCCATGAATTAGCGGCACCCTTATCGGTGGTAGCCGGGCAACTTAATACTCTGGCACAAGAAAAAGAGCAGGATAGTCGCTTTCAAGCTGCTAAAGAGGCTGCCAATGAGTTGCTTTATACCTCACAGGATTTGCTGACCTTGGCAAGGGGAGAGCTCGAGTTTGATTTGGAGCTGGCTGCCCTAGACCTATGGGAGATTGCCAAAAAAGTTGCCCATGAATACCCAGGTGTTGCTTTAGAGGGGGAAAGTGCCGAGGTACTGGCTAGCCAGGAGCGAATGACACAAGTGGTGCGAAATCTGGTTAGAAACGCCGTGCAAGCATGTGGTCAGGCAAGTCTGGTAAAGCTTAGGCTCGAGCCAGATGAAAGTAACGTTAAACTTCATGTCATTGACGAAGGGCCAGGCATGGATGAAGACATGCAAGAGCGTATCTTTGAGCGCTACTACAGCAAGAAACGTGGCGGAACGGGCGTGGGTTTGGTGGTTGCCAAAAAATTGGTTGAGCAACACGAAGGTAGCCTAACGCTTGTCTCAGAACCAGGAAAAGGCAGTTGTTTTACAATTAGTTTGCCAAGTCTTGAGTCTTACTTATAAATAGGTTTGCAATGAGCTCTAATAATGCAATCCACTTTCCAAAAAAGGAAGTATGATTTCTTTGCGGGATTAAAACCCCAAAGGAGCTGTCAAATGACAGATATGCGCCGTCCAAAAGTTGCTATTCTCTTTCCTGGAGATGCTTACACAAGGCAGACTGCTACAGCCGAGAATAACCGATTTTCTGAAGTTTTTAAATCCTTAAAAGATGTAGCTATAGACCCGGAGGCAGCGGTCTATAATGATGATTTTTGTGCAGAAGTCAAAGAGCAACTACTCAAGCTTGATGGGGTTTTGGTCTGGCATAACCCTATTGAAGGGGGGCGAGATAGGTCAGTTCTTGATGCGATGCTAAGTGAACTTGCTTTAGCAGATGTCTTTGTAACAACCCACCCTGACCTTATTCTTAAGATGGGAACCAAAGAAGTCGTGTATCAGACCCGCCATCTGCCTTGGGGATGCGAGACTTATCTTTATAGAAACCTGGCGGAATTACGTAAGAGTTTGCCCTTAAGACTTTATAAAGGCGAGGTTCGTGTTCTAAAACAAAACCGAGGACATAGCGGTATTGGTATCTGGAAAGTAGAACTTGCTGATAAGTCTAAAACGCTAAAATCTCCTGATGAGCTAAGCCCTGATACCCTGTTGAGGGTGCGCCATGCAATGCGCGGTAGTGTAGAAGAAATTTTGCCATTTGAAGATTTTGTAAACCGCTGTGAGCCTTATTTTAGCGGGCAAGGAAAAATGATTGATCAGATTTATCAGGTTAGATTGCCTGAAGGTATGGTTCGTTGTTACTTGGTGCAAGACAAAGTAGCAGGCTTTGGTCACCAGGCAATCAATGCCCTTTACCCTAAGGCGGAAGGTTCGGTTCCAGAGGATGCACCTCAACCTGGGCCTCGTTTATACCATCCAGCGACCCTGTCTGAGTTTCAAAGATTAAAACAGATCTTGGAAACTCAGTGGCTGCCTGCTATGCAAGAGATACTCGGGATAGCTAGCCCAGATCTACCTTTGCTTTGGGATGCAGATTTTATGTTTGGGCCAAAATCTGCAGAAGGGGAAGATACTTATGTACTCTGCGAAATTAATGTGAGTAGCGTTTTTCCTTTTCCCGATTCTGCCTTACCCGTACTGGCTCAGGCAGTTTTAAAACGGCTTGTCTAGGGCTCGAGCTAAGCAAATATAGGCATGGCATTTTCCTTAAACCAGTACCTAAAGGTTTGAAAGAACCTCTTGCAAAGCAGCAATATCGGCCTCATCGTTATAGACATTGGTTGAAACCCGTAAGGCAGTTCCTCTAACCGAAGCATAAATTTTTCTTTGAGCTAAGCGTTGTTTGAGGGTTTCTAAATCAAGATGTTTGGGTAATCGAATACCAAAAAGATGCCTGGAACGGTAATTTTTAGCTTCAACCTGATAACCCAGAGGAATTAATGCCTCGATTAGTCCCTGGGTAAGACTCTCACAATAAAGCTGAATGCGCTCAGGCTGACGCTCCAAGACATCTTCAATAGCAGCTTTAAACATGGGCATGAGCGTAAAATTGCTGCGCTCACCTACGTCATAGCGGGTCATGCCGCCAGAGTAGTCATCTTTATAATCCACCAGAGCACTAAAATTTTCACTGTCTTTTCGCGTAATCCAGTTTTCCTCTAAAGGATGTCCCTTATCAAAACGGCTTCCGTAATAGGCGCAGCCAATGCTATAAGGCCCCATCATGGTTTTATAGCCTGCCACAATGAGGGCGTCAGGTTGAAGGGTAGCGACGTCAAAAGGCAGTGCACCTACAGACTGGGTTGCGTCGATAATCAGAGCGGCCCCAACTTCTCTGGCTCGTTTGCTGATGGCTTCTAAATCGAAGAGTGTGCCATCTGTCCAGTGGACATGACCTAGAGCAACGATGCCCGTAGAACTATCTATCGCCTCAAGAATGCGGGCATTCCAGGCTTCTCCGCGCTGATTGCCTGTAGGCGCTAGGACGGTTTTAAGCTCTACACCTTGCTCACGAAAACGACGCCAGCTATAAACATTGCTGGGAAATTGCTCTGCCAGCATGACAATGTTTTGACCTCTAGTCAGGTGAATATTTTTAGCAGCGGTAGCAATCCCATAAGATGCAGCGGGTATAAACGCAATGCGTTCTGCTTGAGCATTGACCAAGGTACCAAAAAGACGCCGCACTTCATCAGCTTCGGTAAAAAAGTCGATGGGCTGGAGGTCTATCGGGTTTGATTTTCGCAAAACACCTGCGATACCAGCCGCTTCAACGCGCTTAGACAGGGGCGACATGTAAGCACAATTGAGATAGTGAATATCTGAGGGAAGGGAAAATAAATCTTTCTGACAGCTTAAGAGTTTGCTCTGAGAGCTTATTTGCATGCTATACACCGCCTTATACAATTGCCTTAGTTTAAGCGAAATTAAGACCCCATGCTGTGGTTTACAAAAACGATGCAAAAAAAATCCTTAGTCAAGGTTCAACTAAGGATAATTTTCGCAAATTGTTAAGAAGCAGGGGTTATTGTTCTACTTGATAACCAGCTTGTATCCAGGCGAGGGTGCCACCCTGAACATTACGCACATTCTTAAAGCCTTTTTTAGCCAGAATATCGCTAGCCTGTTGCGAGCGATTACCGCTTTTACAAATAACATAGAGAGTATCGTCTTTACTTAGTTCGCTACTGCGGCGCTCGAGCTCGGTAAGGGGTATAAGAATTGCGCCAGGTACATGACCTTCGGCATATTCCCAGCCTTCACGAACATCTAAAACGACTTTATTTGCTTCACTGGCACTGGCTAAATCTTTAACAGAAACATTTTTATAGGTGCTGGGACCACAAGCGCTGACTAAGCCCAACATTATGATAAGTAATAAACTGATGAAACGGTTCATACGCCTCCTGGGTGGCAGCTTTTTAAGGCATGCTCGAGCGACAAATGTCTAATTTTATCGCCGTATTTCTCAAACCATCTTGCGCGTTCTAGTAGATCTCTAACAGGGCCTTTTATACTTACCAGATGCGTTTCAATACCTATTTTGGCAAGCTCATCCATACGTTTTTCAAGCGTTTCAAGAGCAACCGCGTCCATATCATTAACTGCTGAAAAATCTAAGATAAGGCAGCTCAGGTTGGGGCGCTCGGCCAATAGATTTGCTAAATAGGTTTCCAAAAAGGCCATATTGGCAAAGTACAACGAGGCATCTACTCTAATAATAGCGGCCTTAGGGTACTTTTTCGCATCAGGGTAGCGCTTTAGATTTCTAAAAACATTTTCTGTTTCAAGATACCCAAGCTCTGCTGTGTGAGGATAGGCACTGCGCCAGATAAAGACCATGAGAGAAAATGCGGCACCTATTAAGATACCTGTATCAATGCCTAAAACAAGGGTTGCTGCAAAGGTTAAAAGCAGGGTCCAACCGTCAATAGGTTTGATGCTAAAGAGATGCCTGGGTTCTTTGACATCGATAAGCCCATAAACCGCCACCATGATGATTGCTGCTAGCACGGCCTTGGGTAAATAATAAAAAAGAGGGGTAAAAAAGAGGAGGGTTAAGCTAACCAAAATAGCCGTAACCATTGAAGCAAGGGGAGTTTTTGCTCCAGCTTGATAATTGACCGCACTCCTTGAAAACCCACCTGTAACAGGATAACCAGAAAACAGTGAGCCCGCGACATTAGCAAGTCCTAAACCCACCAACTCTTTATTGGCTTCTACTTTGTACTTTTCTTTGCTGGCGATTGATTTGGCGACGGCAAAGGACTCCATAAAGCTAACAAAGGTGATGGTTAAAGCAATAGGTAAGAGTGATCTTAAACCATCAAGGCTAAGGCTAGGCAAGCTAAAGGCAGGAAAACCACTGGGTACTGTACCTACAATGCCTACACCTTGCTCATTGAGTTTGAGTAAATAAACAAGCAAGCTACTTAAAACCACAACCAGCAGGGGCGCAGGAAAGCGAGACTTGAGCCGTTTAAAGAAAACCAAAATCGCGATACTTGCCAGACCAATACTAAAGGTAATCAGGTTTGTTTCACCAAGGTGTTGCGCTGTGGCTAAAAGTACCGAGAAAACACTTTCCCCAGACTCGAGCTTAATGCCTAAAAGGTGTTTGAGCTGACTCAGACCAATAATAATTGCTGCGGCAGAGGTAAAGCCACTTATGACCGCATGCGATAAAAAGTTGGTAATAAAGCCAGCCTTTAAAATGCCCAGAACAAACTGCATAAGGCCGACCATGAGGGCGAGCAAGGCAGCGTAAGTGATAAAACTGAGGCTGCCAGGTTCTGCTAAGGCCGATACCCCTGAAAGGGTAAGTAAAGAAACGATGGCAACGGGGCCGACTGCGAGCTGTCTGGATGAACCAAAAAGGGCGTAAATCACTAAGGGAAGTGTCGAAGCGTAAAGTCCAATGACGGGAGGCAAGCCAGCTAACATCGCATAAGCCATCGCTTGCGGAACCAGCATTACAGCCACAATAATCCCTGCCATGAGATCAGAACTCAGGTTTTGTCTATCATAGCGTCTTAACCACTCGAGCGAGGGGAGCCAGAGTTTTGCTTTCGCTGGATTAGCCTTAGCAATCATGGTTTGCCTTTCTAACAGGGGGTGCCTTTTGAGCTAGTAAGATTATTGGTGAAAGCAATTAACTACCTTTTATTGGTAATTGGGCAGCTTGCCATGCCAAAAGACCGCCGCTTAGATTTTTTACGTTTAAACCTTGCTTAGCTAAAAAGG
>JAHEBB010000423.1 GCA_024642575.1 Trueperaceae bacterium
TGGCAATTTTCTATTGAGGCTGCTAGAAATAAATTCAAACGTTACTATCAAAGTGTCATTACTTAATTTACAATGTAATTAATACTAATCCACCAAATTTTATGAGTTATCTGTGATGTATTCTTTGAACTGAAAATATAAATTTGTTAAGCGTCCTAAACCAACGGCTCCCTTTCCACCTGCGTAGAGTTGGGCACGGTTGTATATAGAGAAAAGACCAGTCCCACTTATTCTTTGAAGTGAGTTGTAAACTTCTTCTCCAGTGAAAGATAGCTCCTTTTGGGCGGTGTTCATGAAACTATCCCATAAGGATTCCGATAATTTATGATAGTGGTCAAGATGATTTTTCCGTTCAGTTAAGGTAGTGAGGTTGCTATACTCCTCATGGCGCTTTTGGGATAACTCTTTATTCTTGTAATAATCTTCAGATTCGTACTTTTCAAGAATTGTTAATAGAACGATTTCTTGCTGAGAAAGCCCACAAGAATTTTGTGAAATCGTTCAAAAATATCTAAGTCTTCTACACAGCCACCAGCAAATGTTTTGCCTAAGAGCCTGGCAAAAGCCAATGTTTTTTTCTTGGAAAAAGTTTCTGATGCTGCTTTAAATGTCATCTGAGTTGCTCGAGCAAAATCTTCTGAATGTATTAGATTATGTAGAGTCTGATTTCGCAGCTGATATTTGAGTTCATTGATTATGGCTTTCTTATTCGCCTCGCTAATGTAGTTAAAGTAGACGGATGCACCTGTATAAAGTGCAGCAGTAAGTGGGTGAAATTGTGCAAACGTTGCAGCATAAACTGATGCTCCTAGTCCTAACCCAGGCAAAATATCTTTAATAAATTGCCCAATTGGCACTTTTTTGTTTTTCGAAATTTCTATTTCGTCCACCATATAAGTCTAAATGTTCTATTACGAAATATGTGAAATCGAAATATGGGAATACTCAAGTGGTTGAGCCAAAATCACATGCTCAAGTGGACTAAAAGAAGCTCGAGTCATCCATTGAATCTAAACTAGGATGCATTCCTCTTGGCTTGCCACGAACAAGGAAGGCATCAAAGTAGACGAGCGTTTAGCGATGTTTACGAGATTCGAATAAATACCCCGTCCGCTTGCGGCGGGGATTTTTTATTTATCAAAGTACATAAGCGTACTTTGATGTACAATTAAGTCATGAAATCTATAACAGTTACAGAACTTAGGGCAAATATGAAAGAGCTGGTAGAGCGAGTCAAGCGAGGTGAGGAGCTCGAGATCACGCAAAATGGTGAAGTGGCTGCGGTCATGCTTCATCCGTCTAGGTTGCGTCACCGTGTGCGAACACCAAGTACCCTAAAAGCAGAAAGTCTACTTCGTGAATTTGAAGCTCTAAGGCAAGAAGCCCCTCAATTTGGGGAGGGTTTTAGCGAGGAGCGTGCTCAAGACTTGGTTCAAACTATTCGAGATGAGAGAGACAGTTCGGGTACATGATTTATGCTTTTGATGCCGATGTCCTTATTTATGCAGCGGCAGGTAATGCTCTAGGCTTAAAAGTTCGCACGTTGCTTTTGGAACCATCTTTAGATACTCAAAGGTTTGGTTCGGTCTTACTCCTTCCAGAACTTTTCATTAAACCAAGCAGGGGGAAAAATGAATCTGAAGTTCAGGCTTTAAAAGTAGCTGTGAGTAGGCTCGAGCTGGTTGAGGCAAGTGAGGAAGTTGCAGTTTTAGCTCTAAGCTTAGGGGTAAATTATGGCCTCAAAGCCCTTGACGCCCTTCATTTGGCGAGCGCTGTTCATATTGGCGCAGATAGATTTTTGACCAATAATAAAAAAGATTTCAAGAAAGCTCAGATGCTTGAGCTAGAGATCATTCACCCAGAAGAACTTTAAAACGCTCGAGCCTTTTCGCCATACACTTGACCAATAGTTTTAACCCAGGCTCGAGTCCCAGTTTAAAAGCTCATTAGCGCTTAAATCTTGAATCACCATATCGCCAAAATCGCCAATTTTCTGGTTGACTCCTACAAAATAAATTGACTTACCATTAATTTCTTTCCAGCTGCATTCTTCGGCGGGTACTCTATATCCTGTTGCCATACAGGCAAGCTCGAGCCCTTTTTGCTCTACAAAGCTACTAAGGTTACCAAAACCTAGCTCAGCGACCATATTGCTAATGATAAAAAGTCTTCCTCGCCAATTGGGGTAAGTTTTTAGCACTCTACTGAGATAGTTAGTTAGCGTTGAACCTGTGGCAATCACGCCATCAACCAAAATAAGATCAGAGTCGTCTTGAAGTTTGGGTAGGGGTAAATCTTTGGTCAAGCCTTTTTCAGTAAAGGGGAGCGTGCGGAACTGGTGGTTGATTCGCTTAAAGGCACGTTTAACGCCGACACCTGTAGCTACGCCACCACGCGGAAAAGAAATGACTTGAGGGTTTATAAGAGAAAAACGCTCGAGCAAACTCTCTGCAATTACATAGGCATGCCAATAGACATTTTCCCTAAAGGCTTCGCCACCTTGGTCGGTTAAAACACTTTCTAAACTAGGATGGCTGACCAGCAAAATTGGACAAGTGTGCTGAATTTGACGAGTGCTAAGTGCTTGTTGTGACCTCGGGTCTAAAGAATTATTCATGAATGTCAGTGCGAGATAGTAAAAACGGCTACCCTTTTCCCTGAGTAAGTTTTTTGTTCCCGCCTTCCCCTCATTTATCTGGATTTTTAGAACAAACCTAGGTTTATTTTAAAGAGGATAATAGCATTATCTTTTAGATTCTGTGTTTGCTGAGTGTCAGCTTTGAAAGATGAAGAAACCTTCGCCTTTAGACCAAAGCGAACAAGGGTTAACCTCTTAAATCTTTGTGCTGACCTGACTTAATACGATCAAGTAGTTTTTGAACCTCGAGCCAGGCCAGATTGCTCACTATCTGATTACTCTGTTTAAAATCAAAAGGATTTTCGCCAAAAAACTGTGCCATGACAATATCCCAGGTCATGGCGTTTCGGCTTACAGGTTTGTACAAAATAACAGATGCGCCAATATCATCTTCAAAGCGGTAAATACGTTGTCGCCAGTCTTTAAAAAGAGTTTTTAGAGGTTCATAAAAGGGTTCTGGTTTGACCAGACAATAGGCACCTTCATAGACCAAGTGCTTAAGGTGACGATCTTCAAACTCATGAATAAGCTCAAACTCATCCATAGTTTAGTTTAGCGTATAGCGGCTTTTGATTTTGTGAAAAGGATTAATAAGCTTTAAAAAAAGCTAGCTCGTTTGGCAAGCTAGCATTGCATTAAATTAAAGAGGGTTAATTAAACCGTTTCAGTTAAGCGCTCTTGCAGATAAGCTTCAAGATCAGGTTTAGGGGATCTTAAGACATTTTGCAGCCAGGCATCTCTTTCAAAGGCAAGTAAACGAATATCCCAGACATCACTTGAAAGTTCGTCACCGGTGACAGGCTCGAGCCTTTGACTGCTGCTTGAGGGTCTCATATAGGTCTGGTGTTTGAGCTCGCTGTCATAAGCCCAGTAAGCCACGGTGACAAAATCGTAGCTTTTGCCCTGATGAACACTTATAAAGCCAAGACCATAGTGGCGCGGCGTAACCGCAGGCTGGGGTAAAAAGGAAAGAGCCGTTTCTTCGGTAGCTTTAATCAGATTCTGGTTGAGCGTTTTGTCAGGGTGCAAGATGCTGTAGACTTTGAGCCGCCAGCCTTGTTTTTCAAAAAGCTCGATAAACGAAATAGCTCGAGCAATGTAAGGTTCGGTAGGTTTCATAGCTAAGTTACTATACCTGAGAAGCGCTGGCCTAGATATTGGTAATAACACAGATTCTTATTAGACTAAATTTAACTCGACTGCGGGATTATTGTTGCATTCGTTTTTGAGTGTGCAAAACGCCCCTGGCAGCAAACATTTGAATAAGCAAATCACTGAAGAAAGCAGGCTATGAATAAACTTTGCCTTTCTTACGTTTTTAGCCTTTTAATTGCCTTAAGCTAGGTTGCAAGGTTTGGGCTATTTTAGGGGTCTATGACGATGAATACACGGTGAATAGCCAGTGAACCTATACGCTGCGTCGGTATGCTAAGATGCGTCGTCTGGAGTTATGACGTTATGAAACACTTGTTAATAATTATTGCTTTAATCGGCAGTTTGGCTTTAGCACAACAAGAAGCAACTCTGAGTGGCATCATCAAAACCGATGGTGAAGTTCCTGAGGGTACACGCGTGGCTGTGCATGTTGTTGACCGTGATGGCGTGTGGCAACGTGAAGTTGTAAATGTCGTTCCGGTTGCTGGAACCTTTAGCATAACCACTAAACCGCTCGAGCCTCAGGAACTGAGTGTCATGCGTAGTGGTTCAATTCTTTTACCGGGTCTGCAAAACGAATATACGATTAGCCCAGCAGAAGGCGTTAATTACGCTCTGGCTCGGGTCAATATGTATGTTGATGCCAATAACAATCAGGTTTTTGATCGCACGACCGATGCCTTTTTTATTGGTGTACCCAGTTTAGAGAATCCGATTGGCTTTTTTACGCTGATTTATGTAGATGCAGCCGTGACGCTTTCGGGGCGAGGTGCCGAACTGGCATTGCAGCCGGGTTGGAATATCTTCACGGTGCGTTTCCCTGAGTCAAGTCAGGCAAATGCTAGCCCACCCAGCCCTGATTATGCCGTGCAGCCG
>JAHEBB010000424.1 GCA_024642575.1 Trueperaceae bacterium
AGCTCTTCTAGTATTTCATTACTCATAACTGATTCTTGTTTCCGTCGTCTTCCCATTTCGTGTCTCCTGACTTGCAGTATTACTGCCTAGAGTCGTAAACACGAAATTCAGGAAACCCTCAAGTTAAATGACATCTTCTTGCCAGTAAATAGCTTTTGCGACTGTCAGCAACCGATCTTCTAAAAAGTAACCAAACAGGTTTTTATCTTCAAGCTTTATATCACTATGTTCCCAGTCAAGCTGAGGGCAGGCATGTTTAAGGTCTAAGAGAGCAAACTGGTCTTGAACTCTTAATAGACGCACGTTGTTAACTGCTTCAAACCGAAACCGCTCAGGCTCGAGCGCCGCACCGTAGCTAGAAGTTTCTTGGCCTGGCGTGATTGGTTTGTGGCATGGCTGACCCAGCAACAGGTCTCACTGGTCTTTTGCGTAGAGCATGGCTCACAAGCCTCGAGTTTCAATCACTTTTTATCTGCGCTTTCTTAGCAAACAAGGATTCTTGTGGAGTGATGGCAACACAGGCTACACGCTGGGTCACCTCTAGTCCGATGCAGATGTCTTGCTCAAGACTGGCAATACCCGCTTATGGCGTGGGCAATATCTAGAAGACGTCACCCAGGGTCATGAAACTGCGCCAGAAGCACTTTATTTAGCACTCTTTGAAAGTGCCAAAGGCTTACTCGAAACAGAACCCCAGGAAACAATCCAAGTGGCCAAGCTGTTACTCGAGTACGACCCCTATAACAAAAGCTATCTAAGACTTTGCCTAGAAGCCCTTCGCTTGGGCAACAACCACAAAACCCTGAACCGTTATTATAGCCAAGCAAAAGCACGCTTTACAGAGCTAGGCGAAACCTTGCCCGATAACTGGCAAGATTATTTAAATCGGCAAAAACCCGCAAATTTCTAACCCCAATCTAACCGAGCGCTTTTTATGTTTTTGACTATGAGCCTACAAACACTTAAGGAGGCAGGCATGATTTTTATAAACATAAATTTAGTCCTAAAGATAAAAGTGAAACTATGAGTTTTATCTGGAGTTGGTTACGGGCAGTTTTTTCAGTCACGGCACTGTGGCTTGGACCGCGCAACCATTGGGGCTGGCTGGTTGGTGCGTTTGGTCAGGGCCTCTGGATTATTTACGCCCTGTCAACTAGGCAATACGGCTTTCTTATTTCAGCCCTAGCTGTGGGTAGTGCTTACTTGCACAACTTTAAGCGCGCTAAAAAACTACATGCTAAAAGAGTAATCCAGCAAGCCGCTTCACTTGCCCTCGCAGGAGTTGAGCCTTGAAAACCCTGCTCGCCACGTATTTGCTATGCCCTAGTTGTCATCGGGCTGTACCCACAGCAGCCAACGAGTGTTATTGCCCGAATGACGGCACGCTTATGTTGCAAGCTTGCCCTAGTTGCAAGGCATCTATTACCTCGCCTTATAGCAAGTTTTGCACTCGGTGCGGCCTCGAACTTTCAGCTTCACCGCAAAAGAAAGAGGTTAATTATAAAGCGTTAAAAGATTAATAAACAATTGAAATCGTCGTAAAAACCCATCAAATCATCTGTTTGAGAACGCATAGAAAAAAAGAGAAAGCCAACGCTGTGAGTCTTGCCAACGCGCAGCTGAGTACAAACACTTTTAGTTATTTACAAAAGGAGTAACGATGAAGCACCTAAGACCAAAAGCGCTTGCAATCTTGTGTTTACTGGCGCTGATACTGCTTTTAACAGCCTGCCCACAAAATAACCCGCCTGCTGTAGAACGTGAAACCATTATTCCAGCCACCACCAAAGTACCCGATCAAACTACCAGAGATGCTCAAACACTTTATGATCCAAGTACCGGCATCATGCGTTTTGCTCAGACCACCGCCGTGCTTGACAACTTAAAAACTGGCGATGTGTTTGTGAGCGAACCTTCTGCAGCTGCGCCTTTTGGGTATTTGCGCAAAGTAAACAAAATAAGCAAAGAAGGTAATGAGGTTGTTTTAGAAACCAGCCAAGCGGCCTTGGGTGATGCAATTAGTCAGGGCACGATTATTGCCGAGGCCACACTTCAACCCGCACAATTAAAGAGCCTTACACCACTTGGCAACAGCCTTTGTAGTGAAAATAAATCTCTGACTCAAACACCAAAAGACTCCAAGCTAAGCCCTCAACTAGAAAAAACAGCGACCTTTGGCTTTCACTGTCAAGTAGACGAGCAAGTTGAAGTTACAGCTGCTAACAATGAAGCTGGAGCTGATGCCACAGCAAGTGCTAGGCTTACAGGTTCACTCGATTTTAATGTAGGCTACCGGCTTTTTGTTGATATTAATCTAGTTGGTACCGATACAGCCGAAGCAAAATTATTTTTCAACGAAAAACTATCGGTTGCCTATAATGCCAAGATTACGGGGAAAATTAAAAAAGAAGTCGAGGTAGCTAACATTACCTTTGAGCCAATAACGTTTACGCTGGTCATTATTCCAATAGTTCTCGTTCCTAAAGCTAAACTGATGATTGGCATTGATGGGAATGCCTACATTACTGTTGACTACACCTTCAATCAAAATGCCAGCTATGAGTTAGGTGCCCATTGGGATAGTAAAGACGGATTTAAGAAGATTAACAAAACCGAATTCAACATGAGCTATGAAGGTCCTAATTTTAATGCCGAAGGAAATATTTCTGCTTACGCTAAAGCCTCTTTGCAACTCCTTCTTTACGATGCTGGTGGCATCGAGGTTAGTTCTTCAGTCGGTGCCAGACTTGCTGTTCAGGCAGGCGACCCACTTTGGGTGCTATACGGTTTTATTAAAGGTGATGTAGCTTTTGTTATCGACACCTTTTTCCTTAACGAGCGCTATGACACAGAGTTATTTAGTATTGAAAAAGAGCTATCAAGTGGTAAACCCCTGCCTCCTGTCATCACAGTTCTAAACTCCAATCCTAGTGTTGACTTAAACTTTGAAACTGACCTCGGGCAATTTTTCAAGATTGCTGACCAGGTGGGTACAACCTACGATTTACGCTCAGACAAGGATGGTGTTATTTCTTCTCTTAACAATGGTGCAAACCCCATCAGCAAATTTACCTTTTTAACAGACGGCGTGCGCACACTTACCATCAATGCCAGGAATTTTTCAGGTAAAACAGCACAGGCTTTTTTTACAGTTAACGTCGTCAACACGCCGCCAGACCAGCCAGAGCTTAGTACAACAAATTTAAGTGTTGGTCAGGGTGACGAGTTTGACCTCAACCTAAAGCGTTTACCTAATGACAGAAATTCAGGGCAATTAAAGTGTTCAGCGGTGCGCTGGGTTGTTTCAGGGGGTGACAGTCTTAACTCGAGTACAGGTTGCAGTGCCACAGCCGTATTTGCAGAACAGGGTACGCGCACAGTCAAGGCCATTGTTACTGACCCACAGAGCCTGGCAACAGAAAGTAGCTTTAGCATTTCAGTAAGTCCTGAGCCTGCTGTTAAATCTCCAAGAATCCGAGAAATTACGGTTGAATATAATGGCGGTTCGTTCAATATAGGTGACACGGCGACTCGAGGGGTTTCAGTTTTAACCGCTTCTGTTGAGATAGCCAATCCAGATAACCTTCCCGTTTCGTATGAGTGGTCTGTCATTAATAAGAGTGAGCCCACCTTTACTTTTGACAATTTATCAACAACACCAACGTTAGCGATAGCTCCTGGTCAAGAATTCAACACATTCAACTTCGGCAAACGTTATATTTGTGTCTTTAGCTTTAATTGTCAACCTCAACAACCTAAATATAAGCAAGCCTTTTGAAATTTTCAAAAGGCTTGCTTATATTTAGTGATCTTTCATGTCCTAAACACCACCCATCAAGGAGCTATATGACGACCAAGCTATTTAGCTGGACAGTGCCGTTGCTATTACTTTTAACGGCCTGTCCAGCTACTGAACTAAAGCTAGATACACCCACAGGCTTAAACGCAACAGCAGGCGATGAGCAGGTTGTTTTAGTCTGGCAAGCCAGTGATCCTAAAATTATAAATTATGTACTGAAGATTGAAACTGCGGACAATGTAGCAGATGAAGTAGTGGTCCCTGCACCCGCTACGGCAACAACCATCAAACAATTAAGTAATGAAACAATCTACAGCTTTCGTATTGCTGCAGCAAGCAACGACAAAAAACGCTCAGATTTTTCTCAAGCAGTAACAGCCACACCCAAAGCGGTAAGCACAGGCGGTGGTGGTGAGCAACCTAAAGTAACGACCCCAACAGGGCTTGTGGTCTCGGCAGGGGACGCCAGTGTTACGCTAAGCTGGAACGAAAACCCTGAAACAGATTTGAAGGGGTATACGGTTTTATGGGGCACAGAATCGACAAACCTGTCACAAACTAAGGATGTTACCGCTGCTACCAGGATGGTGGTGGATGGTTTAAGCAATAACACCACTTACTTTTTTTCCCTCGAGGCAGAAAACAACAAAGGTGAACGTTCTGAGCGCTCAAACATAGAAGTAGCAACCCCGCTGGCCGTACCCGTGCAACCTGTGGTCGAAAGTATTGAGATTGAAAATAACGGCTCGAGCTTGCAAGTCAGGCAAGGCACAAGTTTTGCCATGATTGTTAAAGGTCAGCGGCTTGGCAAAGTGTCGGCAATGCTGGATACACTCACAGCCACAGTTGCCACAAATACCGACACTGAA
>JAHEBB010000425.1 GCA_024642575.1 Trueperaceae bacterium
AGGCGAAGTCTTTAACAACAAGACCAAAGTCAAAAAGAAGATCAATATGAGTCCCTTTGCCGAAATACGGCAGTATGGGCAGCTCTTACCTGATGGCACGGTAGCGGATACCAACTATATTTGGCTGGCTCCGTTCTACATAGAAAACATGGCTCAGGGCAATCTCAGGGCAATGGATCATAGTTTCCATCTCAAACTTAAGAAGAGTATTGCCAAAACCATCTATCCTCTTGTTGAAACAGGCTGGTATGCCAGTGGCGGTACTCGCTGGAGCAAACGCTATAGCTCTCTTTGTCATGAACTCCTGCTCTCAGAGTACAGTTCACTCTCAAGAATCCAACAACAGTTTGGACCTTCGCTCGAAGAGCTTAAAGAACACAACTTCTTAGACCACTACACGATTGAAAAAGCGAAGAGTTCAAACGATTTCATTCTTAGTTTTTATCCTGGTTCGTACTACCAAGCCGTACAAGATCACTTAGGTGAACGACGTCAAAAAGCCAAACAAATTGCCGAGGCAACTACCCAAACAAAGTTCACAGACGCCCAGACTTTTTTGCTCGAGCGTATCCTGGAAATCTGTGGTGATAAACATTCAGAACGCTACTACCGTAAGCTCATTATTGAAGAACCTGACCACCTTATCGAGATGGCCTTAAGCGAAACCAAAGACTTAAAATTACGTGGTCAGATCAAGACCACCCCAGGCCAAGCCTTTGTTGGCATCCTCAAAGATATCAAGGACAAACGCGCTCATTAAGCGCTTTTTTATTACCCCTTACCTAGTAATTAGCCTCTTAATTTTTACTACTTACTAGATCTAAAAGCTTAAAACACCACAAATGTCCCTACAGGACAACAAATCAACAGACCCCGAGTTGTCTCGCATTACGCTCGACTTCGACCCTCTACCTATGTCCCCGACATTCCGTTTTATTTTTTCAAATAAAGACGACCTGCCAGAAACACGGGCTGCGCTGACATCCGTCAGCTTGTCTTTTCCCACACCCCGTTAATCACACTAAGGAGCGGTAAAAGATAAAGGATCGAAGTCGAGAGCCTCGACGTGGCAACCAATCAGCCGCGAATACATTCTTGCTTCTTGGGCCACTTCGGACTCGACAACTCGGGGTCCAATACCTGCGGTGCAACCAACCAAAATACCAACCAACCACCTCCAAGCTTGCGAGCTTGGTAGATCTTGCGGCTCACGCCGCGCTAAGCTCTGTAAAAAACACAGAGCGTTACCCCCACCTAGAGAACAATCCAAGTACGCCGCAGGCAGTCTTTTCGTTCTCTAGGTGCGTGGTCTAACCACACCCATTCCGTCGCCCGCGAACCCGTCGCCGTCAACCGCCAGAGGCGGCCGTTGGAGAAATTGCGTTCGTCACTCTTGCCAGTGTACCGAGACCCCAAGCAGGTCAACCCGTTCGCTTTGCTCAGGGTATGACAAGCTTGAGGACCCCCTCGGTCGCACCCTGTCATGAGTGTCAAGCGCAAGGCACTCAACATTAGCAACAAAAGCGCAACAAAATCAGTTATGAACACAATCTTTCAAGCGATACGCATCATTGCGTACTACACGTCAACGAACGCAAAACGTCACGTGAGAACACGTGACATCCGCCCGAACAATCCCGACGCGCAAGTCGAAGAAGGTCGGAAACGAGCCCTTGAACTAGATCGCCTTCGCAAGCTGAACTATCGACTCTACGATCGATACTACCGCAGACGCTAAAAGCGTCAAGAGAGCCCGCCACGGAGCGGGCTTTTTTAGACTCACGCTTTAATGCAGGCCAAAGAACGGCCTGCGCGTGAGGCGGAACCCACCCAATTCGGCATTGCCCGCTGCAACCCACAATGCCGTGCTGCAAGTTCTGTTTGTCGAGACAAAATAAAATCTAGCTTTGGGAAGAGGTTTCTTCACTTCCTTTGCTTTCACTCTCTAGCGCGACATAGTAAATGTCCTCTTGGAGACTGCCGTTTTCATCCTGATAAAAAACGGGCTCAAAAGGGCTGGTTTGAACGCTTTCGTACATAGCCGTATTGTCTCAAATCTCACGGCTCTGTCAAGGAAAAAAGCCTGTGGTTAAGCGCTCTATTTCTTAATCTTGTGACAGACGGTCTTAAAAATTGGAGGATAAAAAGAAGGAAGGATAGGGATAGTGTACGAGATAAAGAAGGTAAAAGGGTAGAAGGAGAAGACGCGAGGTCAGACGTCCGAAAGAGAAAGATTAAGGAGAAAGTAAAGGCTGAAGGTTCGAGATGAGGAAAGAGCGGACGTCTGAAAGAAGCGTCAGGTTACTGCGCATGGTTTGACAAATGCGCACTTATAGCCCACAATAGCCCTATATGGCAAAAGTCGCTACCAAACCAAAAACGGTTCGCATTTCGCTTAACGATGATGTTGAGCGTTTACTTGATGCTATGAAGCAAGATTACCCCGCGCTCGACTATGCTGAGATTTTTAAACTCAGCCTTTCCGAGACCTATCGGAGACATGAACTAGAGAGCCGCCAGGCATGGATAGATAGTCTACCGACGTTAGAATTAACGGACGAAGAGCAAGAAAGTTTAACTGAAGGTATTAAGGAACTCGAAAGAGAAAAAAAAGCGGGAACGCTTAAAGCGATGAACATCGACGAAGTGATGAGCTATTTAAAAAGTGAAGACTATCGTTAGTCATCATCTATGTTTTCGTTTCGTCTGCTTGCACATTTTAAACGTCGTTATAAAAAACTGATTAAGCGTGATACCCAGCTTGAGGATAAACTCAGAGATAAGCTTAATCGCCTTGCTGAAAATCCCAAAGATCCCATCTTAAAAAGTCACAAAGTTATTGCCAGTTATGACCTGATGCCAGCCATGAGTAGCGCAGTGACGGGAGACCTTCGGATTATCTGGCGCTATGCTGAGGATGGTTCCGTTGATGTCATCGATCTTGTCGATCTTGGGGGTCATTCGGGGAGTAACAAGGTTTATCAGTAGGACCAAAAGGTTTTGTCGGACGTCCGACAAAAATCATTTTTACACTTAACTGTTTATCAAATAGGTGCCCATGTCGGACGTCCGACATGGGTGTTTTTCTTGCGCCCCCTGTCTCAATAGATAACAAAAGAATATAAAAACACGCCATAACCTGGGGCAAGGAGGCAGCAATGAAAACGCTTGAATTAGGAAAAACAGGTACGCAGGTAAGCGCCTTGTGTTTTGGTGCCATGCGCTGCGGCACTTTGCAAAATGAACAAGAATCTTTTGCCATACTCGATCAGTATTTTGAGGCTGGAGGACGTTTTATTGACACAGCCAACAATTATTCCTTCTGGTATGAAGGTGGCAAAGGGGGCGAGAGTGAAACGGTTCTTGGTAAATGGATGAAAGCCAGAGGTAATAGAGATCAGCTCTTTATAGCAACTAAGGTAGGCTTTAACACCCCTGACCTGGGTCATAGCTTGTCGAGAAAGACCATCCTTCAAGAATTTGAAGGGAGTTTAAAGCGATTGCAAACGGATTATGTTGATCTGTACTATGCCCATAAAGATCACCGCGAAGATGCGTTGGAAGAAACACTTGGTACCTTTAATCAGCTTTGTGAAGAGGCTAAGGTCAAGTATCTTGGCACCAGTAATATGCGGGCTTGGCGTATTGCTGAGGCAAGTCATATCTGTCAGAAAAATGGTTGGTCAGAGTACGTTTGTGTCCAGCAACGCCATACCTATCTAAGGCCAAGACCTGGTGCCAGTTTTTTTCCTCAACTTGCCGCCAATGATGATCTTCTCGATTATTGTCAGGAACACTCTGAAGTCAGCTTACTGTCCTATTCACCGCTGCTTGGAGGTGCCTATACTCGGACAGATCGACCTATACCCAAGCAGTATCAGGGACCCGATAGTGAGGACCGCTTAGGCGCTTTAAAAGAAGTTGCCGAAGATCTCAAGGCCAGTTTGAATCAAGTGGTACTTGCCTGGATGCTGCAAGGCAGCCCAACCGTTCTACCCGTCATCTCTGCCACGACCTCGGCGCAGCTTGAAGATAACTTAGGGGCCCTAGCGCTAAACTTAAGTGCGGAGCATCTTGAAAAACTATCAACGGCTGGAAACCCAAAGGCTTGAAGCGGGTTTAATAAAGTCATACGGACATTGGTCCAAGAGTGATAAGGCTAGTTAGGCTGAATGGCATGTCGGACGTCCGACATAATAGGCTTTTTTGCATGTGCACAGTTTTCAAACGGTTGCGCATGTCGGACGTCCGACGAGTGTGAGATACTTAGAGTAATGGCACGGATTATTGCGGTTGTGAATCAAAAAGGTGGGGTTGCCAAAACTACCACCGTGGTCAATTTGAGTTATGCCTTAAAGCAATTAGGTAAGAAGGTACTCTGTATTGATTTTGATCCGCAATCAAGTCTTACAGATTATTTTGGCTATGATTCCATTGATTTAGATGATGCTGGAGCGACCATTTATCATGTTTTAAATGGTCAAAAGGGCATTGGAGAAATTATATTGCGTGGATCAGGCTCCAAACCTGACTTAATCCCCTCAAGTATTCGTTTAGCAGAAGCGGAGTTTCTCTTTACTCAGGCCTGGAATTCCACCGCAATTTTGCGAGAGCGGATGCAAGATTTGCGGAACTTTTTTGATTTTATTTTGATTGATTGTG
>JAHEBB010000426.1 GCA_024642575.1 Trueperaceae bacterium
CGGAAAGAGTATTAGGAGCTCGAGCCTAAGACACGTTCTTAAGTCTCGGATCAAGCACATCCCTTAGTGCATCACCAAGTAAATTAAAGCCTACTACTGTTAGAAAAATAGCAAGCCCTGGAAAAATAGATAGCCAGGGAGCAGAGCGAAAACGACCAAAGCCGTCACTAATCATAGCTCCCCACTCAGGTGCTGGGGGTTGAGCACCCAAACCCAAAAACCCTAGCGCTGCCATATCTAAGACAACTGTACCAATAGAAAGGGTAAGTTGAATCAAAATCGGTGAAAGACCATTAGGCAAAACATGCAACCACATCATGCGTCTAGGGCTAGCTCCCAGCGACTTAGCGGCATGGACAAACTCAGACTCGCGCAAGCTTATGACCGAAGCTCTGGTAATCCTGACAAAGATAGGGATTTGCGTAATGCTAATGGCAATCAGTGCTTTTTCAATACTCGAGAGTTCAAAAGCAAACGGTAAAAAAGGCAGCTTTATACTTAGGGTACCTGCCCCCAGCGCCGATGCCAGGGCAATCGCCAGCAAAATCCCAGGGAATGCCAGCAAAACATCGACTAGCCAAACAATGACCATATCGATCCAGCCGCCAAAAAAACCTGCTATCAAACCCAATATCATGCCAATAGATACCGAAAAAATTACGGCGATCAAACCTGCTCTTAGACTTATACGCCCGCCATAAAGCACGCGCATAAGTAAATCTCGTCCTTGTACATCGGTACCAAAAGGATAGGTCCAGGCCGTTATCTTTTTCTTATCCAAATCTGCCTGACTCATGGTCAGACCAGGCGGCAGCTGTCTTACTTTGAGGTTACTTTTTAAAGGATCTCCAGGACGCAGCAAAGGCGCGAAAATGGTCATAAGAATAATGAGCGCCAGAATACTCAAGCCCAAAATAGCGGTAGGGTTACGAAAAAAACGTTTGAGTGCGTCTTGGGCTAACGAGCTCCCTTTAGTAGCTTGCTTTTTAGAAGTCGTTGTCGTTACTGCCATAACTGTGCCACCGCTTTCCAATCAAAGCCAATAGGCTTAGCTGGTTTATGTTCGGTCATGGTTTTCATCCGTACTGAATCCTTGGGTCAATCAGCGCATAAGATAAATCTACCAGCATATTTACAATGACAAAAATAAAAGCAACAAATAAAACGCCACCCTGGATAATCGGGTAATCTCTTGAAGCAATCGCGTCATAAACCCACTTGCCAATACCAGGCCAGGCAAAAACCGTTTCGGTTAAAATAGCACCAGAAAGTAAGCCTCCAAACGAAAGGCCAATCACCGTAATCACTGGTAAAAGGGCATTGCGCAGGGCGTGTTTATTGATAACCAGTCGCTGCCTTAAACCTTTTGCTCTTGCTGTCCTTACATAATCTTGACCTAAAACTTCAAGCATACTGCTACGCGTCATACGAACTATAATCGCTAGCGGAATAGTGCCCAGAGCAATGCTAGGTAAAACCAGATGTTTTATGGCATCCCAGGAAAAACGCCAATCCCCTCGTAGGGCTCCGTCCAAAACATAAAGTTGGGTGATCGGGCGAATCTCAAAATTAATATCAATCCTGCCTGAAGGAGGCAACCAACCAAGATTAACCGAAAAGGCATAAATTAAAATAATGGCCAGCCAAAACACAGGAAAAGAAACACCCGCTAGCGCCCCAAACATAATCCCAGTGTCCAGTAACTTTCCTCGGTTGAGTGCAGCTATAACCCCTGCTGGCACCCCAATAATAAAGGCAAAAAACATAGCAACAATAGCAAGTTCGAAGGTCGCAGGAAATCGCTGTGCCAACTCATCTCTGACCTGAGTCAGGCGAAAGATAGAGCGGCCCAAATTACCTTTTAGCGCATTGCCTAAAAAGTTAAAATACTGAGAGTCAAAAAGACCCGTGATTCCTTTTTCTTGAAACCCTTCCTGATTAAAAAATAAAGGACGATTAAGACCTAATTGCTCTCTTAAACGCTCCAAAGCCGCAGGTTCAGCACGCTCCCCCAAAATAATGGTAGCCGGGTCACCCCGAACGGCTCGAGGGATAATAAAAACCAATAAACTAATACCAAATAGTACAGGAATCAGACCCAGCAGCCTTCGAATAATATATGCAGTCACACTATCTCCGAAATATAGCTATTTAACTTCTTGCAAAAGTATCAACCGAGCAATCTCAAAATTGGTAAGAATCGCTTGTCCATCTAAGCTTTGGCAAGAGGTCTATGCAAAATCACTATCAAAATAAAGGCATGAGTCATCTTTAGTGGCTCTAAACAATTCAAGATGACTCATGCGAAAGTTGAATCTAGTTTTTGCTAATCGTTCTAAAAGGAACGGTACTTCCGAGTGGGTTAGGTAAGAAACCTTCAATGTTGGCTCTGGTAGCGCTTAAGGTACGTGGGTTTACCAGTGGCATAGCAGGAAGCTCATCATAAAGGATTTGCTCAATTTGCTTATAGATAGCAGCGCGCTCATCGGCGGTACCTGCAGATTGGGCAGCTTCAATTAAATCAAAGGCTTCTGGGTTATTCCAGCCAAACCCATCTGGGCCTTGAGTGCGGCTAAAGAAGGGAGAGATAAAGTTATCAGAGTCAGCAAAGTCAGCACTCCAGCCAAGCATATAGATTGGAAATTTGCCCAAGGCATAATCATCTAGATAAATGCCCCAGTCTTCGGTCATCAGTTCAACATTAATACCGACTTCTGAAAGCTGACTAGCAATAGCTTCTGCAACATCTTTGGGGTTTGGATAATAAGGGCGTGAAACGGGCATATACCAGAATTGGGTATCAAAACCATCAGGATAGCCTGCTTCAGCAAGGAGCGCTTTGGCTTTTTCAGGGTCATAAGGATAAGGCGCATTTTCTAAGCGACCAAGCAAGGAAGGTGGAATAAACTCATTGGCAACAGCGCCTAATTCACCATAAAAGGCTTCGACGATGGCATCTTTATCAATCGCATAGGCGAGTGCTTGACGTACACGTACATCATCAAAGGGTTTGTTGGATTGGTGCATACCTACATAACCAACACGTAAGTCGGCATCTGGGAAGACAACTTTCAGGTCAGCATTGCCGCTAACGGCAGCATAGTCATCAGGAGAAAGGTTGACGGCAATATCGATTGAACCAGCCTCGAGCTCAGCTAAGCGAGTTGCAGCTTCTTCAATACCACGAAAAACCAGTCTTTCAACTTTGGCCTTATCGCCCCAGTAGTTATCGTTGCGATCTAGACTTAAACGGTCGCCGTCAATCCACTCAACAAAAACGAAGGGCCCTGTTCCTACAACACCTTTGGTAGGGCCACCATACTCAAAGCCTGCTTCCATAACAGCAGCTGGGCTATGTATACCAAAGTAAGCAGCAGCAAGAAGTTGAGGCAAAAAGCCTAGCGGACGAGTCAGGTTAAACTGAACGGTGTACTCATTAACCACGTCTACAGACTCAACAATATAGCCTTCTTCACCGTGGAAATTACTAAAAATGCTGGGCCAAGCGGTAAAATCTTTACCTTCAGCTGAAAAAGCGTAAGGGTTGTCTTGATTGTTCCAGCGGTCAATATTAAATTTAACGGCTTCAGCATTAAAAGGCGTACCGTCAGTGAAACTCACACCTTCGCGTAAATGGAAGGTCCAGGTTTTAGCATCTTCACTGGCTTCCCATGAAGTGGCTAAAAGAGGTTCAATTTCAGCACTACTTTCCTTAAAGCCTACTAGGTTTTCGACAATTTGATAACCAACGGTTAGCGAGTTGCCATCGGTTGCCGTATCCAGAGAAATCGGTAAACGGCTTTGTCCAAAGACAAGCGTTTGAGCATTTGCTACACTCCAAAAAGCTAGGAGCGCCAGCAGTAAAACAGCCAGTTTCTTCATCTTTCCTCCTTAAAAAGTCGGGAACTTCCCGATGTTAAATACTAACATGATGGCGTCAAATTGCTTTGTTTTATTAAGTCATTGGTGAAGCTTAACTAAATTTAGACGGTCTAATCCTCAAACATCCTTAAACAAGGCGTATCTTTTCTTTTAACCAGAGGTATTCATCAGGCAAAAGCAAAGGGCTTAGCTCCTCTAATACTCGCTGATGATAAGTATTTAGCCAGTTACGCTCATTTTGCGTCAATAGCTCGAGCTCAATAAGCCCCAAATCAAAGGGAAAAAAGGTCAGGGTGTCAAAACCATAAAAATCATTAAATGCGGTGGTTCGCCGATAGTCGGTAACGAGCAAATTCTCGAGCCGCACGCCAAATTCTCCTTCAAAATAAACACCTGGCTCACAAGAGGTCAGCATGCCCATCTCAAAAACGGTGTCATTGGTTTTGCTAAAACGCTGTGGGCCTTCATGCACATTGAGATAGTGCCCTACTCCGTGACCAATACCATGACGACAGTCCCAACCCTTACGCCAGAGTAGTTCTCTAGCAATAGCATCCAAATGATCACCTTTTGTACCTTTAGGAAACTCGAGCGTACTGAGCTTAATTAGACTTTTTAAAACTGTGGTAAAAACCTTTTTTTGCTCGGCAGTCACCTTACCCAGGCTCATTGTACGAGTAATGTCGGTGGTGCCGTCCAGATACTGTCCACCTGAATCAACGAGCAAGATGCCTTCGGGCTTTAAGGTCAGCGTGGTTTCAGGGTAAG
>JAHEBB010000427.1 GCA_024642575.1 Trueperaceae bacterium
AGGTTTACTAAACAAGCCTTTAGTAGCAAACTCATGATTAACCTCATCATCTTGCGTCCAGACAGCCTCAACAAAATTCCTCAGTGCATTCATGGGGCGTTGCTGCCCAATGCCATGAATCAGTAAAACAGCCTGCTTTTTAGCTTCCGCCATAATCTTGCTCCTCCAACTCGGTGACCCATGGTAACAAATTCGGAATTAGGCTAATCTTAGACTTTAAGTACATAAGCCTTTGGCTTTAGTTATTGTTTTTTATGATGACAGGGGATTACGAGTATAGAGAGCACGAAAAAGCCTGGGGTTGATAGATTTTAAGGGACCTCCTGCAAAAGTAAGAAGCACTATTAATGTGGAAATATTTGCACAAAAAACCCTATTGATTGATAGTACCCCACAGTTTTTCGTGGTCTCCCCAGCTTGTGCTAAGGCTCGAGTACTTAAAGATAATTCAACGTTTACCTACAGAACTCTCTTTGGAAATATTAAACTTAAAAGCCCTCGATACAAAAGCTGTAGCTGTCAAGAAGTCAAAGCTAGAACCTTGGCCTTTTCGATACAAAAGGATGAAAACTCTTATAAGCGGGTCTTTTTTTGAGTGCTGATCTCCTTAAGCTTTCCAAGCTTCTTTTAGTTCCTGATCTTGCATAACAAAGTACCTGTAAGCGTTGTAGCTGATAGCTTTTTCCAGCTGTGGGTTAAAGATCTTCCTGATAGCAGAAAGCTCAAGACCCATTTTGAGGTAATCAAGCAGCTGAGTTCTAAAGGGATCAAGCACTCTGGACTTATCTCGGCTGCCTTTAGGACGTCCTAACTGTTTACCTTGAGCTTTGGCGGCAGCAAGGCCTTGTTTGGTTCGAATAGAAATGTAATCTCGTTCTGCCTCCGCAAAATAACTGTAGATGGCTAGTAAAAGTTTGGCATGACTAGCCGTAGTAGAAAGCTCAGGTTGATTAACAAAGTTGATCTTGATGCCTTTATCACTAAGCTCGTTAATGAGGTTAAGGGTTTCAAGCATATTGCGGCCTAAACGACTCAACTCCGTAACTAGCAGCAAATCCCCTTTACTTAGTTTTTCAAGTAACTCATCAAGCTTGCGCTCTTTACTGCTTTTTCTTGAAGAGACTTCAGCATGAATAAATTCTTGAATAACGATTTTCTGCGTTTGAGCATAGCTAAGCAAAGCATGTTTTTGGTTTTCTAAATCCTGCTTATCGGTACTGACTCTAATGTAGGCAATAACGTTCATAAAGCAGTATTGCAAAAGAAAGCTCAAAAATGAGTTCTTTGTAACTACTGTAGCCAGAGAAATCAACTCTTTATGATTGGCTTCTGAACTAGAAGAAACGTCCGTTTCTATCTATATCTAGGAGGCAACAAATGCCAAGAATGCAGTTACTCAAACCAGAAGAACAAAGATCTTTTGATCGACCGCCCATTTTTAGTAGCAGTGAGCGTAAACAATACTTGCGACTGACTGAAGCAACCAAAACCATTCTGCAGGACTTAAGAGGTAACAACACTAAACTCTACTTCTTCGTAACATTGGCTTACTTCAAAGCCAATAAACGTTTTTATGCTAGGCAATTTCATGAGACTGATTTGCTTTATGCTGCTAGGCAATTAGACCTTCCTGAAACTGAACTACCTACTTTCGTTTATGACAAAGATAGTTTTTCAAGGCATAAACGCCTAATTCTGCATCATTTAGGATTTCAGAAATATAGCAAAACAGCTGAAGCTAAAATACTCCCAGAACTCCAACCCATGATCCGCTCTCAGAAGCGACCTAAACTTATCTTTGAGCAGGTCATTGAAAGTTTAATAAGAGAGCGTATTGAGGTGCCCACCTATTATCGTCTCCATCACTTCATCGCTAAAGAAATGCAAAAACATAAGGCTAATCTGTTGGCCATCATTAAAAGCAACTTAAAAAAGCAGGAGAAACAATTACTAGACGCCTTGCTTGAGCAAGTAGAGGTCAAAGGCAAACTGATACCTCATTACACCACTACTTTACTTAAGCGCTTCTCTCAATCAGTAAGACCTAAGAAAATTGGGGAGAATGTGGCGGATGTCAAACGATTAGGAGAGCATTATCATGATTTAGAAAACACTCTGGATGCCCTAGAATTACCTCATGAAGGCTTGCGTTACTATGCTCAGTCCGTTCTGAACTCAAAAGTTCTTCAAGTGGCTAGACGATCCAAAGCAGATAGATACCTGCACCTTATAGCCTTTGTTGCGCATCAGTTTTATAGAGGTCAGGATGTCTTGGTAGATACCTTACTTAAAACAACAAGAACAGCCCTTAATACCGTAGATCGAGAACATAAAGACAAGGTCTTTGAGCACCGCAAAGACTACAGGCGATCAGTTAAACGCTTAGTCACTAAGATACAAAAAGGTATGCGCTCCCCTTTAGATTCAATAGAATCTATTACCGCCAATGAAACGATTAATGCAGAAACTAAGCTCGAGCAGATTGAAGATCTTTTGTTGCTGATAAAGACAGAGCGCTCTGCAGCTGAAGAAGAGTTGGATTTACTTGATGACAAAACAAGGAGGATTCTTGAGGATGCTGAGTATTACGAGCTACTTGAAGCCAAATCTAGAAAGCTACAAAATCGAGTTGCTGGCATCATTAAGTTTCTGGACTTCAAAGGCAAAGACAGGCCCTTGTTAGAGGCCATCGTTAATTTTCAGGATAAAGATGGCGGTATTAGCCATACCGCGCCGATTGCTTTTCTCAGTGAAGAACAACAGAACGCCTTGCTTGATGACAAAGGTAAATTTAGAGTGTCGCTTTACAAAGTCTTCTTGTTTGTAGAGGTAGCCGAACAACTCAAGGCTGGAAGGCTTCACCTCAAACATTCTTATAAGTACCGCTCACTAGATGACTATCTTATTCCTTTAGAGAAATGGCTTGCTAATAGAACTGAATATCTCCAAAGAGCGGGTATGACAAAGTTTTCGGAGGCAGCCTCTGTCATTGAAGGTCTGAAGAAGCAACTTAACGACCAGTATCACAGCACCAATAAAGACATATTAGCTGCTAAGAATCCTTATTTTAAAGCTAAGAAGAAAGGCTTTGTACTCAGCACACCCAGAGCGGAGCATATTGAAGCTGCACCGTTGAGTAGCTTATTCCCCAAGGGCCATTACATTTCTTTAGTAGAAGTTCTACACACCATTAATCAGAGAACTGACTTTCTGGATGCGTTTGAACATTGGCAACAACACAGCCGCATTACGAAACCCAGTGACCAGACTTTCTTTGCTGGCATTATGGGCTATGGCTGTAATATTGGGATTGATAAGTTAGTCAGCATTTCTAAAAGCTTACAAGGATCCACTTTAGAGAACACCGCTAACTGGTACTTCTCACTTGATAATCTGCTGGCTGCTAACGATAAGGTTTTGTCGTTTATTGACTCAATGAGTCTAGCGGATATCTACCGCAATGATCCAGAGCAGCTGCACACATCCAGTGACGGGCAAAAGTTTGAACTCAGCGTTGAATCCCTAATGGCCAGTCATTCCTTTAAATACTTTGGGCAGAATCAGGGGGTTAGCAGTTATAGCTTTGTCGATGAACGCAACATGGCATTTTACTCGACCGTCATTAGTGCTAATGAAAGAGAAATGGCTTATGTGCTAGATGGATTGATGCATAACGATGTAGTGCAAAGTGAAATTCACAGCACAGATACCCACGGCTATTCTGAAGCTCTCTTTGGAGTTACACATTTACTCGATTTCTATTTTGCACCTAGGATTAAAGGCTTTGCTAAGCAGCGCCTCTACAGTTTTGAAAAGATATCCGACTACAAAGTCCTTGGCTATCCCATCTTGCCTGATGGCTATATAAACACTGACTTGATTGAGAAGTATTGGGATGACATTCTTCGTTTTGTAGTGACCATCAAGCTAAAAGAGGCTACAGCTTCGCAACTGTTTAAAAGGCTCAATAGCTATGCCAAGCAAAACCCCCTTTACAGAGCGCTCAAAGAGTTTGGCAAGATCACCAAGTCACTATTTATGCTTAACTACATCGCTGATGTAAAACTCAGACAAGCTATAGAAAAACAACTCAACAAAGGCGAGCTCAGTAACAGTTTTACTAAGGCTATTTCTTTTGGTGGTAATCATCTTTTGGGCTTTGCTGAGAAGGAGGCACTAGACGCTGCTGATGCTTGCAGGCGTTTAATCAAAAACAGTGTGCTTTGTTGGAATTATCTTTACCTCTCAAAACAGCTTGCTCAAGCCCAGCCAGAAAGACAGCCTTCGATTATGCAGTCCATCAAAGCTGGTTCTCCCATTGCATGGAGGCACATCAACATGCATGGTGAGTATGATTTCTCAGATGAAAAACTCGTTGATTCTATTGGCTTAGCAAGCCCTAATTTAATTGACCTAAATTACCTTCAGAATTGGGAGGCTCTGATTCACGCTTAACTACCATTCCTAAAGGTAAACCAGCGGATACTTATAAGAGTTTTCATCCTTTTGTATCGAAAAGGCCATGAGTATAAAATTTGCATGAACCCTGATATACTATCTAGACAGACTAGACTTAGGAGAACTATGAGTTGGCAAGTGCAAGAAGCAAAACAAAAATTGAGTCAGGTGATCAGGCAAGCCCT
>JAHEBB010000428.1 GCA_024642575.1 Trueperaceae bacterium
GTTTATGGTTTAGGCACCCGACCTACTGAAGTAGAGGTCAGGCGCACGCTTGCAGGAGCAGACGCAACTGGCTTGCTACCTAGTTTTGTAGGTGATGCTGGCTGGCAAACCACAGGACACGCGCTTGATTGCAGCATTTTGGGCTGTGCTGGTGGCAATTATGAAGTCAAAGTCAGTTACCAACCTGCCTTAAGTGGCTGCCCAAGTAGACTTAGCCTCGAGCTTGGCGTACCCCCATCTTAAAGGCTCGAGCTATGGTTTCTAGAAGCAAAACCTTTAAGCTAGAAGCTCACAAACCCCAGCGCATTATTCACCGCGTGGCCAATAATATTCCTACGAACTATCATTTAAGATTTTCAGCGCAAGACTCAGGCAAAGCTATAGCAGGCCATCTAACTTTAGAAAAAGCCTTCAGCGTACTATTTGCCAAAAAACAAGAAATCATTGCTTTAGAAGAAGAAATGCGTTTGGAAACGAGCTTTTGGAATGATTATTACAGCGTTGTGGTAGAAACAGATAGTGATATGACGCTCGAGCTTAGCTGCAAGGATTCGAAACTGACAGGTCAAATTCTTATGGTAAGTCTAGGAATTGCCCTCCTTGCTAGCCTTTTTGTCTTGTTCACGCTTTTGTAGCGCCATAAAATACTGGCAGCCCTTTCGCTTAGCTCGAGCCTAAAGAAGCCGAGTCCACAAGATAGTCCATGAGCTATCAACAACCTTCAGGTAAAACCAGCCGCTTCTCCATTAGCAAAGCTCTCAAAACCTGAATTGCCCGAAAAATACTAGACCTTTCTTAAGCCAATTTAAGATTAAATACCCTTATATACCAATTTGTCACTTATACTAAGTCTTTAATCTAGCGCGTATCGCTAAGGCTAAGGCATAATTATTTAAAAACGATGATTACTAAAGGAGACAAACATGGCACAAGAAGGTTTTGATAAATTAATTGGACTCACCGATTCAAGATACCGTTTATCGATTGTGGTAGGTCGCAGAGCCGCTCAAATTAAAAATGGCATCCCAAGTACTTTAAGCCATGAAGAGTACCCCAAAACCCGTAACACTGTTACCATTGCTTTAAAAGAAATGGTCTTAGATAAGGGTATTCACTGGGGTAAAGATATGCCTAAACTGGATGATCTTAAGAAAACGCTCGAGCAAGACCGCAAAATACAACATGCTCAGGCAAATTACACGGTTTCTAACGCCAATTTGTAATAAACCTTGAACTTAATTGTTGCTGCCTCAGGAGGCGTAGCTGCCCTTAAAACCCCGACTTTAATCCGCCGCTTAGAAGAAGCAGGGCATAAAGTCAGGGTAGCTGCCACTGAAGCAGCTTTTCATTTTATTACCCCTTTATCTTTAGCAGTTGCGGCAGGTTCAGAGGTGTTTGACCAGGCAAGTTGGTTTAAAGCCGATGGTCAGGCCAAACATATCGACCTAGCCCGGTGGGCAGATGCCTTAATCGTTTCTCCTGCAACCGCAGACGCTTTGGCAAGTGCCGCGCAAGCAAGAGCAGATGATGTCATATCAGCCTTGTGCATCTCTGGAATTCCTAAAATTATCTGGGTTCCCGCTATGAATACTGCTATGTGGCAACACCCTCTAGTACAAAAAAATGTTGAAACCCTAAAGACAATTGGGCATGCGTTTCTGGGGCCCGTTAGTGGTAATTTGGCTGCCAAGGGCGAGGCCGCAGGTATCGGCAGAATGCTCGAGCCCGAAGAAATCGTAGCTGCACTCCCCTCTTTATTTAAATCTCAAGATTTATCAGGCAAGCATGTGCTGGTTTCAGCTGGCCCAACCCGCGAATACCTTGACCCGGTGCGCTTTATCTCAAACCCAAGCAGTGGAAAAATGGGCTACGCTATGGCGGAAGCTGCGCTAGCCAGAGGTGCAAAGGTGACACTGATAACAGGGCCAAGTGCGCTTACCCCACCTGTAAGCGCAAACACTCAGAAGGTTGAAACGGCTCTGGACATGCTCGAGGCACTTAAAGGCTCTTTTGCCAGCTGTGACATTCTGGTTATGACCGCCGCAGTCGCTGACTGGCGCGCCAAACATGTCGCTACCGAAAAGCAGCCCAAAATGGGAGAAGAGCAAACGCTCGAGCTTATTCGCACACCCGACATCTTAAGTACCTTAAAACCCTTACGTAGCAAGCAAATTATGGTTGGCTTTGCTATGGAAACCGACAAGGGTGTCGAGCGTGCCGCTGATAAAGCCAGCCGCAAAGGTCTTGATTTTATCTGTCTTAATTACCCCACTCAGGAAGGCACCTCGTTTGGTGGCGATGATAATCAAATAACGGTGGTAAAGCCAAATGGCGACAGTGAAAAACTAGCCCGTATGAGTAAAAGAGCTATTGCCGATATTATTTTAGATAAAGCGCTTGCCCTAAAACAATCTTAACTTTACCCAATAGTGAATCCAGACGCTCGAGCGCAGAAAGCCCAAAACCTGCGTGATTATTTTGATTTACAACTGCTCTTTGCCGAAAAACTTAGGAGCCTACAAACTATGTCTCTTGCAGATGCTTTGTTTCTTTATAGCAATCTTTATCGGCGTTTTGGTTTAGGTAGTCCTAAAGAGGCAAATGAGTCTCTAGAATGGCAAGGGTTTATAAAAGGGCTCGAGCCCCTCAAAACCCACCGTGAAAGACTTGACTGGATTCAAAGGTTTTATCTTGATGCTAAACCCGAACCCATTCCCGACCAACAGATTGCCTTTGGTTGTTTCCATTTGGATGCTCAGCCCGCTCCAAAACCTTTACGGATCCACTTTTTGAATACTGATACCGACGGCGTTAGTCCTTTAGCACCAGCAAAACGCTCGCTGCGTAAGCAGGAATTAAGCGACTTATTTGGCTATGTCAAAGTACATTTTCCCGAATCAACTGAGGTTATGGGCATATCCTGGCTTTATCATTTCCCGTCATATCGCAGTCTTTTTCCAAAAGCGTATGGCGACTCTCGCGTGCCTTTTACAGGAATGACGCGGTTTCAAGGTTCTTCGAGTTGGGGTCAATTTTTGCAGCATGATGGCAGTATTAAAACAAATCTAAAAGCAGATTTTTTGCAAAGGCTCGAGCGGCTAAACCTAACAAAACCCTGGGAAGTCTTTCCCTTACCGACCTATCAAGTAAGGCTTGGCATTGAGCCATTTTATGATGTTTACGACATTCCCTGACACTTAAAAGCAAGGCTTACTAACCACACATTTCTAAAACACATAAACGTATACAAAACTTTAAGCCCAAGTTTCGTCATTGTAGACTAAGCTCACAAAAGCAAATCTCGGTCTGGTTTTTGATTCAGGGAGTTTCTATGAAAGTTGTCATTTGCTCAGCAAGTCGCACGCCAATCGCGGCGTTTCAAGGCCAGTTTAGCTCGCTTAAAGCTTCAGAATTAGGCGCTGTCGCCATTAAAGGCGCAGTTGAAAAAGCCAACTTAAGCCCCGATGACATTGACCAGGTTTTCATGGGCAATGTTTTATCTGCCGGTATGGGGCAAGCCCCTGCCAGGCAAGCTGCCCTTTATGCCGGACTGCCGCAAACTACCCCTGGCGTTACCCTCAATAAGATGTGTGGCAGTGGGCTAGAAGCACTTATTCAAGGCGCAAGGGCGGTAGCACTTGGTGATGCCAAGATCGTAGTGACTGGAGGTATGGAGTCAATGAGCAACGCCCCTTACCTTGTTCCCAATGCTCGCTCTGGTTTACGCCTAGGCAATAAAACGCTGATTGATTCTATGATTCATGATGGCCTCTGGGATGTCTATAAGGACAAGCATATGGGTTCTTGCGCTGAAATCTGCGCTCGAGACTTTCAGTTTAGCCGCGAAGATCAAGACGCCTTTGCCATAGCATCTTATCAGCGAGCCCAATCAGCTAGCAAAATTTTTACTGAAGAAATCAGTCCTGTTAAAGTTACAGATCGTAAAGGAAATGTTTCTGTCATAAGTCAAGATGAGGGCCCTGGCCTTGTTGATTTTGATAAATTACTCACCTTGAAACCTGCCTTTGAGGAGGGGGGTACGGTTACCGCAGCTAATGCCTCGAGCCTTAATGACGGTGCCGCAGCAATCATAGTTAGCAGTGAAAAGCTCGCCAAAGAGCGAAACCTAGCTATTCTGGCAAGCATCGAAGGCTACAGTGTTCATGCCAGGGAGTCCGAGCTATTTACCATTGCCCCCATTGACGCCATGCGCAAGCTTTTTGACAAACTTGGCTGGAGCCCTGAGAGTGTTGACCTTTATGAAATCAACGAAGCCTTTTCTGTGGTACCTATGGCAGCCATGCAAGCCTTTGATTTGCCCCATGACAAGGTAAATATACATGGGGGTGCAGTGGCACTTGGTCACCCTATTGGCGCATCAGGCGCACGCATTGTCGTTACGCTATTAAACGCGTTAAAGCAAAAAGGTAAAAAACGGGGCATGGCAAGTATTTGTATTGGCGGCGGCGAAGCCTTAGCTCTGGCGCTCGAGCTTTATCAGGCGTAAAGCTCAGGAATCGTTAAAATAGCCAGGTACATTTCTTGGTGATACCGTGAAGGATGGGTTGCAAGTTTTTTTGGCATGGGCAAACTAAGCTTGCTAGCTAGACGCTCGAGCATGGCAAAATTGACA